>NZ_JBSFHA010000005.1:0-247265 GCF_053596855.1 Streptomyces sp. NPDC001617 | reverse complement strand
CGTGGCACCCGAGGCCGCGGCCGGCGGCCCGCTCTCGCTCGTCCGCACCGGGGACGTCATCGGCCTCGACGTCGAGCCACCTGCGTGGCATGCGAGATACGTCACGGTCCGGGACCAAAGTCCCGGACCGTGATGTCTACTGGGGTGCATGCCCGATGAGCACGTCTCGATCCTCCAGTCGCTGGGCGTGGCCCTTCTCGCCCTCGCCACTGTCGTCTGGGTGATCGGCCTGATCCGCCTCCTGCGCCGCGCCCGCTCCGGAGCCGGACTGTGGCACGGCCACACTCTGCACGCCCTCCCGCATCAGCGGCAGGCCGGCCCCCAACTGGAGTCCGTCGAACTGACCCCGGCGGAGAGGGACGCGTTCGCGGGTCTGGTACGACAGCTCAGCGACGGGCGTTAGCGCAGCGACGGGCATTGGCTCAACGAAAGGCGCTGGGGCACGAGCTGGGGGCGTACGCCGGACCGTGCGCGCCGGGGTGCGTGCCGATGCCGCACGCCGGGAGTGCGAGCTTGGCACCGGAAGTGCTCACATCTCTCAGGAAACCTGCGTCGCGCGGCGCTCCATCGCGTCCCGGGCCGCGTCCTCCGTGACATACACCTCGCACATGTGCCGTCCGTCGGGCGTGGCCGTGTGCTCGACCTCCCAGAGGGAGACCTCCGCGCCGTCGCGCAGCAGGAACGCGTGCTCGTAGAGCGCGAAGCACAACCCTGCGCGCCCCGCACGGCACGGACGCCCGAAGGCCTGCGTGATCTGGTGGGCGAAGGCGGTCGACAGCAGTTCCGCCGTCTCCGAGTCCGGCCGGTCGGTGTTCTCCGCACGGCGCAGAAGCCGACGCGCGTGGTCCGCCGAGTCGTCCGGCACGTACGCGTGCCGGGGGGCCGGGATCGGGGACAGCTGCACCGTCACCGGCAGTTCGAAGTCCGGCGCGTCCGGCGGCAGCGGCAGGCGCGCGGTGGCCGTGCGCAGCTCCTCCTCGTCGACGTACACCTCGTGCTGCGCGGCGCTGCCCGGCGCTGTGTTGTGCACGAGCTCCCACAGGGTGAGCGCCGAGCCGTCCGCGAGCAGCCACGTGTGCCGGTACGTCTCGCGGTGCAGCCCCGCGCTGTGGTGCGCGGAGTGCAGCGAACTGTCGTGCGCCAGCGCACAGTCGAGCCGCTGTATGACGTCGTCGGGCAGCTCGAAGGAGTTCAGGGCACGGCCGAGGAGTCGCGCGAGGTGCTCCTCCGGAGACTCGGGCGACTCGGGTGGTTCGTACGCTGTGGTCTCGTACGGAACGCTCAAGGTTTCTCCCGGCGTTGCTGCATGTCACCTTGTGGGTGCATACCGTAGCCCCTCGGTCGGACATCATGTCCGGGAACCGAGAAAACGTGCGCACAGAAAACGCCTGGGCCGTGTGAGAAGTTCCCACACGGCCCGACGATCTGTCAGAACACGCTGTTCAGGCGGCGCTTGAGCCGGTCATGTGCTGCTCGCGACGATCAGGCGGCACTTCCCGCGATCCAGTCGCTCCACGTCAGGTTCCACCCGTTGAGCCCGTTGTCGGGCGCCACCGTCTTGTCGGGGGAGTTCTTGACGATCACGACGTCCCCGATGAGCGAGTTGTCGTAGAACCACTTGGCGTTCGTGGCGCCCTGAGCGCCCTGCACATCCGCGAGCCCGACGCAGCCGTGGCTGGTGCCCTCGCGGCCGAAGGGCGGGTTGGCCTTGTTGTACCAGTAGTTGCCGTGGATGAACGTCCCCGACGTCGTCAGACGCATCGCGTGCGGCACGTCCGGGATGTCGTACTCGCCGCCAAGACCGACGGTCTGGCTGTTCATGCGCGTCTGCACGAACTTCTCGGAGATCACCATCTGCCCGTTGTACGTGGTGTGCTGAGGGCTGCCGGTCGAGACCGGGACCGTCTTGAACGTCTTGCCGTCCCGCACGATCGTCATGGTCTGCGTGTTGACGTCGACGGTGGAGACCTGCGAACGCCCGATGGTGAAGGTGACGGTCTTCTTCTGCACCCCGTAGACGCCGTTGGCGCCCTGCACGCCGTCCAGGTCGATGTTCATCGTGACCTTCGAGCCGGCCTTCCAGTACTCCTCCGGCCGGAAGTCCAGCCGCTGCGAGCCGAACCAGTGCCCGACGACCTTCTGCCCACTGCTGGAGGTGACCGTGATGTGCGACTGCACGGCCTTCTTGTCGCTGATCACCTTGTCGAAGTTGAACGACACCGGCATCCCGACCCCGACCGTGGTCCCGTTGTCCGGCGTGTACGTCCCGATGAAGCTGTTCGCCGAAGTGACCGTGGTGAAGATGGAGTTGGCCGCCGCCGTATGACCGCCCGAGTCCTTCGCGGTCGCCGAGATCTGGTACTTCGTCCCCCGCTCGAGTTGCTCATTCGGCTTCCAGGTATCGCCGTTCCCGGATATCGAGCCCGCCACGGCCTGCCCCGACCCGGCCACCGTCATCTTCACGTCGGTCAGCTTGCCCCCGCTGACCTTCACGCCGGTCGTGTTGATCGACGCGTCGGTCGAGCCGTCCTTCGCCGAGATGACGATCTTCGCCGTGGATGTCTTGGCCGAGCCCTTGTCGCCGCCCTTGCTGTCGCTGTTGGCGTCGGCATTGGCGTTGCCGCCGCAGGCGGTGAGGGTGAGGGCGCCGACCATCAGGGCGGCACAGGCCCCCAGTACGCGCCGCGCTGCAATGTCCGGCGTTGTCACGGGCTGCTCCAGGTTCGTGTGATGTGCGTGATCCGCTCCAGTGCGTGGGGAAAGAGGGAACGGGTGGCTGCTGAGGTTCCCTTCGTGCGCTGTGGGCACCATCGCGTGACAGAACCAGGACATCTGCGAGTGGGGCGCGGGTGACGTGACGGGAGGCGCGCGTGGCTCGTGCGCCGGTCAGAGGGTGTCGCGCCGTCCGCCACGAGCCTCGAACCCCCCCCCATGCCGGGTGTTGTGCAAGCCGGGGACACGCGCCCCAGCCCGATTCACCGCCCCCCGTACAACTCCCCGTACGACGGCCACATCCCGCCCGGCCCGTCCACCGACTCGGCGGCACGCACGGCGCGCACGATCGCGCGCGTCACCACGTCCGCGCCCGCCTCAAGGATCTTGTTCAACGCGAGGGGGTGTTCGGCGTCCAACTGCCGCTCCCCTGTCGCCAGCGCGAACACCGTGTCGCCGTCGTTGAGCAAGTGCACCGGCCGCACGGCGCGCGCGATCCCGTCGTGCGCGGTGCCGGCCACCTTCTGCGCCTGGGCCTTCGACAGGTCCGCGTCGGTGGCCACCACGGCGAGCGTGGTGTTCAACAGCGGGCGCGTGTTCTTCGCCGCGGCCTCGGCGAGGCGCCGGCGTGCGGCCTCGTGGACGTGCGCCTGCGGGTAGTTCACGCGCCCTTGGAACAACTCCCCGTACAGGACGCCCGTTTCCGGGTCCATCACCGACCCTGCCGCATTGGCCACCACGAGCGCGGCCACGGTGATCCCCGAGTCGAGAACAGTGCTCGCGGTGCCGACCCCGCCCTTCATCGGTCCGACGGCGGCTCCCGCGCCGGCGCCCACGCACCCCTCCCTCACGCGCTCGCCGACCGCGCTCGCCGCGGCCCCCTCTACCGCCGCGCGACCGGTGGCGGCGTCGGGCCTGGCCCGGAATTCGCCGCCCCGCCCCAGGTCGAAGACGCAGGCGGCGGGCACCACAGGTACGACGTGCATGGGGTCTTCCCCGACCCGCACGCCGCGCCCCTGCTCCTCCAGCCAGGCCATCACGCCGGACGCCGCGTCGAGCCCGTACGCGCTGCCGCCGGTCAGCACGATCGCCTCGACCTTCTGCACCACGTTGCGCGGATCGAGGGCGTCGGTCTCCTTGGTGCCGGGCCCGCCGCCGCGTACGTCCACGGCGGCGACGGCGCCGCCTTCCGGGGCTAGTACGACGGTGGTGCCGGTGAGCCAACCGCTGCCGGAGCGTGTCGCGTGGCCCACCCGTACACCGGTGACGTCGGTCAAAGCGTCAACTGTCATGGACCCAGTCTCGCCCCGACCGCAGCGCGAGAGTCCTCCTCAGGCGACCGGGCTCGTCGCGCGCTCCCCGCTCGTTCCGCTGGCCCCGCGCTCCTTGGCGGCCATGCGCGCCGTGAGTGTCACCCCGGTCGCCACCGCCAGCGCCGACACGATGCCCGCCGCGAACACCGCCCAGTCGCCCAGGAACGTGCAGACGATCACCAGCAGTGCCGTGGTCGGCAGCACCAACTGCTGGGCGATGCCCACCTTGTAGAAGCGGGAGTGCAGCGCCCAGACGGTGAGGAAGTACAGCGCAGTCGGCAGCGTCACCGCGGCCGACGCGGCCAAGGTGGAGATGTGCGCCTTGCCGACCGCCTGCTCCACCGCGACCTGCAGTCCCGCGCCGATGGCGGCCGCGGAAGCAAAGATCAGATAGTGGCCGTAGCCCCACAGGAAGGCCTGCCGGTTGGAGCGCAGGTGGCCGTGGATCGGTACGACGAAGTAGATCCACCAGGCGGCGAAGACGATCAGCAGCCCACCCGCCGCGATCGGCAGCAGGTCCGCCAGGGCGTCGTGTTCGTCGATGCCCGACTTCACGGCGACGGTGGCCGCCGCGATGGACTCGCCGAGCACGATGATCGTGAACAGCCCGTACCGTTCGGAGATGTGGTGCGGGTGCCAGGACGTCGGGTGGTCCTTCTCCGCGAACGGCGGCACGCACATCTCGAGGAGCACCATCACCAGGAAGACCCATGGCCTGGCACCCTCCTGCGGCAACAGCAGCCCCAGCCAGCCGACCTGGCACAGCATCACGCCTCCGGCGTACCGCAGAGCCATCGTTCTCTCCGCGCCCTCGGTCGACCGTGCCACGCGGAGCCATTGCGCTATCAGGGCGAGCCGCATGATCAGGTAGCCCAGCAGGACGACCAGGAAATCGTGGTTCTCGAAAGCCCGGGACACTCCGGCGGCCAGGACGAGCACCCCGGCGATCTGGACCAGGGTGACGACCCGGTAGAGCGCATCGTCGTTGTCGTACGCCGAGGCGAACCACGTGAAGTTCATCCACGCCCACCAGATGGAGAAGAACACCATCGCGTAGTTGAGGATGCCCTCGCCCGCGTGCCCCTCGGCGACGGCGTGCACCAGCTGGACGCCCGCCTGAGCGATGGCCACGACGAAGCACAGGTCGAAGAAGAGCTCGAGCGGCGAGGCGACGCGATGTGCCTCGTCGCGGCCGCGGGCGGCGAGTTTGCGCAGAGGTCTGTGGCTGGACGTCATGAGCCCAAGCACATCAGATAACCCGCGCACATTCTTGTGAAGGGATTCATAAGCGAAGGAGAGTCCGAAGGCCCCGCGAACAGGCCGGGTGGGCCGGAGTGATCGGCGTTCCGATCGATTATCGATAGGACCTTTGGCCCGGGATCGGGGACCAACGCAGCTCCCGGAAGCGCCCGCGCGGGCGTGCAATGGATCCGTACTGATGAAGCCATGCGGAAGGTGTGCGCCATGACTGCGACTCCTGCGGAAACCACGACCGTCACCCCTGCAGAGGAGGCGCCGCACGAACCGTCGCCGCTGGGGGATGCCTGGGCCGGCTTCCGGGGCGGCCTGTGGCGCGACAACGTCGACGTCCGCGACTTCGTCCAGCAGAACTACGCCCCCTACCAGGGCGACGCCTCCTTCCTCGCCGGACCCACCGAGCGCACCACCGAGGTCTGGAAGAAGCTCCTCGGGATGTTCCCGACCGAGATCGAGCGCGGCGTCTACGACGTCGACACCAGGACGCCCTCCCGTATCGACGCCTTCGCGCCCGGCTACATCGACCGCGACCTCGACCTGATCGTCGGCCTCCAGACCGACGCCCCGCTCAAGCGCGCCATCATGCCCAACGGTGGCTGGCGCATGGTCGAGGGCGCCCTGAACGCCTACGGGTACGAAGCCGACCCGGCCGTCCGGGAGATCTACACCAAGCTCCGCAAGACCCACAACGACGGCGTCTTCGACGCCTACACCGCCGAGATCCGCGCCTGCCGCTCCTCCGGCATCATCACCGGCCTGCCCGACGCCTACGGTCGCGGCCGCATCATCGGCGACTACCGCCGCGTCGCCCTCTACGGCGTCGACCGGCTCATCGTCGCGAAGCGAGCGGACAAAAGCGCAGTCGAAGTCCTCTGGCCGAGTGCGCAGGTGATCCAGGAACGCGAGGAAATCGCCGAGCAGATCCGCGCCCTCGAGGAACTCAAGACCATGGCCCTCTCCTACGGCCACGACATCTCCGGCCCCGCCCGCACCGGCCGCGAGGCCGTCCAATGGCTCTACTTCGCCTACCTTGCCGCGGTCAAGGAGCAGAACGGCGCCGCCATGTCGGTAGGCCGCATCGACGCCTTCCTCGACATCTACCTCCAGCGGGACATCGAGGCCGGCCTGCTCACCGAGTCCGAAGCTCAGGAGCTCATCGATGACTTCGTCATCAAGCTCCGCATCGTGCGCTTCCTGCGCACCCCCGAGTACAACGAGCTCTACTCCGGCGACCCCACCTGGGTCACCTGGTCGATGGGCGGCATCGGCGCCGACGGGCGCCCCCTGGTCACCCGCACCACCTTCCGCGCCCTCAACACCCTCTACAACCTCGGCTCGGCTCCCGAGCCCAACCTCACCGTCTTCTGGTCGCCGCGCCTGCCCGAGGCCTTCAAGTCGTACGCGGCCCAGGTCGCCATCGACACCAGCGCCCTGCAGTTCGAGTCCGACGAACTCATGCGCCCCAAGTACGGGGACGACACCGCCATCGCCTGCTGTGTCTCGGCGATGGCGGTCGGCAAGCAGATGCAGTTCTTCGGCGCCCGCGTCAACGTCGCCAAGGCCCTCCTCTACGCCATCAACGGCGGCCGCGACGAGAAGTCCGGCGAGACGGTCGTCGAGGGCTTCGAGCCGATCACCGACGAGTACCTCGACCACGACACCGTCCTCGCCCGCTACGACGCCATGCTCGGCTGGCTCGCCAAGACCTACGTGCACGCGCTCAACGTCATCCACTACATGCACGACAAGTACGCCTACGAGCGCCTCGAAATGGCCCTGCACGACCGGGAGATCCTGCGCACCATGGCGTGCGGCATCGCCGGCCTCTCGGTCGCCGCCGACTCGCTGTCCGCCATCAAGCACGCGCGCGTGAAGGTCATCCGCGACGAGACGGGCCTCGCCGTCGACTACGTGGTCGAGGGCGACTACCCGGCGTACGGCAACAACGACGACCGGGCCGACTCGCTCGCGCGCTGGATCGTCCACGAGTTCATGCAGAAGGTCCGCCGACACCCGACGTACCGCGACGCAGTGCACACCCAGTCGGTCCTGACGATCACCTCGAACGTCGTCTACGGCAAGAAGACCGGCAACACGCCCGACGGCCGCCGCGCGGGCACCCCCTTCGCGCCCGGCGCCAACCCAATGAACGGGCGCGACGAGCACGGCTACGTCGCCTCGGCGCTCTCCGTCGCCAAACTCCCTTACGACGACGCGGAGGACGGCATCTCGCTGACCAACACCATCACCCCGGACGCCCTGGGCCGCACACCCGGGGAGCGGATCGACAACCTGGCGGGCGTCCTGGACGGCTTCATGGCCAGTGACGGCTTCCATATGAACGTCAACGTCCTCGACCGGGCGACCCTTCAGGACGCGATGGAGCACCCCGAGAAGTACCCGCAGCTGACCATCCGGGTCTCCGGCTACGCGGTCAACTTCGTCCGCCTCACGCGTGAGCAGCAACTCGACGTCATCAACCGCACGTTCCACGGCTCGCTTTGAGGGAGTAGGGCGATGACTGCGCTTCTTCCTGCGACGCCGACCCTGCCGACGCCGACCCGCGGGCTCGTGCCCGCGGCGGCCACCCCGGCCGCCGCGGCGACCCGGCGCCCGGTGGTCGGCTCGGTCCACTCGTGGGACCTGTCGACCGGTGTCGACGGCCCCGGCACCCGCTTCGTCACCTTCCTGTCGGGTTGCCCGCTGACCTGCCTGTACTGCCACAACCCCGACACCTGGCGGATGCGCGACGGCAAGCGCACCACGGCCGACGAGATAGTCGCCGAGGCCGCCAAGTACACGCGGTTCATCGAGGCCGCGGGCGGCGGTACGACCGTCAGCGGGGGAGAACCGCTGCTCCAGCCCGTCTTCACCGGCGAGCTGCTGCACCGCTTCAAGCACGAACTCGGCCTGCACACCGCCCTCGACACCTCGGGCTTCCTCGGCGTCCGCGCCACCGACGCCCTGCTGAGGGACACCGACCTGGTCCTGCTCGACATCAAGTCCTGGAACCGCTCCACCTACCGGGAGGTCACCGGCCGCCCCCTGCAACCCACCCTCGACTTCGCCCACCGCCTCGCCGACCTCGGCAAGGAGGTCCACGTCCGCTTCGTGCTCGTGCCCGGCCTCACCGACGAGCCGGCCAACATCGAAGGCGTCGCCGCCTTCGCCGCCTCCCTCGGCAACGTCACCCGCGTCGACGTCCTGCCCTTCCACAAGCTCGGCGAGGCCAAGTGGCAGAGGCTCGGCCGGCCCTTCGCCCTGCACGACACCCCCTGCCCCACACCGGAGCAGACCGCCCTGGCCAGGAGCGTCTTCGCGGTACACGGTCTGTACGTGGTGTGAGCCAACGGCGCGACCCGGCCGACGCACACCCCCGGGGCCGTACTCTGGAGGCATGACCTCCGCCCCCACCCCCGAGCCGCGCGCCCCGAAGCCCGCGCTGATCTTCGACGACCCGCTGGACCGGCAGTCCTCGGACGACACGGACCGCGGCTGGGGCGAACGGCCGGCCTCCGACGGCGACGCCGCGGCCGACCTGAAGCGCTTCCTCGACGAGAAGCCGCCCCACCACCTCTGAGCGGTGCGGACACCCGCCCGCCAGGCCCAGCGGGCCGCCGCCGCTACCGCCCGTCGTGCCCGGACCCGCGCTGCGCGACCAGGGCGTCGCGGATCTCCTTGAGCACCTCCAGCTCCGTCACCTCGATCACCTCCTGCGCGCCCTCCTTCGCCTTCCTGCGGGCCGCCTGCCGCGCCAGGTACTTCGACATCGGCAGAACCATCAGGAAGTAGACGACGGCCGCGGTGGTCACGAACGTGAGCGTGGCGCCGAGAACGGAGCCCCACATGATCGGGATACCGCTCTTCACCGTGCCGTCCGCGTTCACCACGCACGGGTCCTTCAGGCACGAGGTGTAGCTCTCGAGGCTCTTCGTGCCGATCGCTCCGACCAGTGGGTTGATCACACCCTTCACCACCGAGTTGACGATGTTGGTGAAGGCGGTGCCGATGACCACCGCCACTGCCAGGTCGACGACGTTCCCGCGCATCAGGAAGGCCTTGAAGCCCTGCCAGACGCTCGGATCCTTCTTCTCGCTCACCTCGGGGCCTCTTCTCGCACGCACAGGTTGTGGAACAAACAGCTCCGCAACCTACGTCAACACGCGGCCGCTCTGTCCAATTGGGTAGCTCGGTACAGGGACTTGCCAGGAAATCGCGCACGATACGGACGACGCGGCTCAGCACAGTGTCACCGCCAGGCGTGCCGTCGCGCCCGCACCGGCGAGGCGCGCGGCGGTGGTTCGAGGAACCGAGAGGACGACCAGCGCCCCACTGTCGGCCTCACCGTCCAACCGCTCCGGCACCTTGGTCACCCTCGCTCCGCGCGCGACCACCTGTGCGTCGCCGCCTGTCGCCGTCTCCCGGGCCGCGATGACGTCCACCCGGTCACCGGGCCGCAGCAGCCGGACCGTGGCCCCGTCGGCGATCCGCACGGGCGCGGCCACCATCTGGACGGCCCGGTGCCTTCGTACGGGGTCCGCCACCGGATGCCCGCGCGCCTGCTCGGTGTCCCGCGGACCGGCGGCCACCAGCGCCGCAGCGGTCACGGCAAGGCCCAGTGCCACGGCCCTCCTGCGATGCCGTACGAGTCGCTGGAGTTGATACCGTCCGCCGCGTACCCGCACGGGTGCGAAGTGCGGGACCTCGCATGTGGCGGGTGCGTCGGTGCCGAGCGGGCGAGGGGAGGGGAGAAGGGGCGGAGGGGGAATGGACATGCGGATCACCACCTGCGTCGAGGAATCGGCTTGCAGGCCCACGATGAGGCTTCGCACCGATTCCCGCCGAGGTCGGTGGACTACCCGCGGGTTGTGGACAACTCCCTCACCCGAATGGGCAGTTCCGCCCTCCGAATCCCCATCCCCGCCGCGTTACGGCAGCTCGAACCCCGGGTCCATCCCGCCCAGCGCCGTCGTGCACAGGCAATCGCGGTCCTCGTTCGCGGGCAGGCCGGCCACCGCGTCGAACAGCACGCCCCGCAACCGGTCCACGTTCGCCGCGAACACCTGCAGCACCTCGTCGTGCGAGACACCCCCGCCGGTCTCGGCGCCCGCGTCGAGGTCGGTGACCAGGGTCAACGACGTGTAGCAGAGCTCCAGTTCACGGGCGAGCGCGGCCTCGGGGTGCCCGGTCATGCCCACCACCGACCAGCCCTGCGCCCGGTGCCACAGCGATTCCGCACGCGTCGAGAAACGCGGCCCCTCGACCACGACCAGCGTGCCGCCGTCCACCGGCTCCCAGTCCCGGCCACGCGCCGCCTTCAAAGCGGCCGTGCGTCCGACGGGGCAGTAGGGATCGGCAAGGGACACGTGCACCACGTTCGGCACGTTGCCGCCGGGCAGTGGCAGCCCGTCGAAGTACGTCCCCACCCGGGACTTCGTACGGTCGACCAGCTGGTCCGGCACGAGGAGCGTGCCCGGCCCGTACTCGGGGCGCAGCCCGCCCACCGCGCACGGACCCAGGACCTGCCGTGCGCCGACCGACCGCAGCGCCCACAGGTTCGCCCGGTAGTTGATCCGGTGCGGAGGCAGATGGTGGCCGCGGCCGTGGCGGGGCAGGAAGGCGACGCGCCGTCCGGCGACCTCGCCGAGGAAGAGGGAGTCGCTGGGCGGACCGTACGGGGTGTCCACCTGGACTTCGGTCACGTCCTCGAGGAACGAGTAGAAGCCCGAGCCGCCGATTACACCGATCTCTGCGTTCGCCATGGCCAGCACAGTATCCGGCGACCGCGGAGCGGGGAGAGGGGCTCCGGAAACGCCGAAAACCCTGCCGTCCTACGACGACAGGGTTCCGTGCGCTTGCCCTACGCGGCGGAGCTGCTGCTGGAGGAGGTGCCGCTGCCGGACGACTTCGAGTCCGAGGACGACGAAGACGACTTCGAGTCCGAGGACGTGGTGGACGTCGACGACTTCGACGACGACGCCGGCGAGCTGCTCGACGAGGAGCCGCGGCTGTCGTTGCGGTAGAAGCCGGAGCCCTTGAAGACAATGCCGACCGCGGAGAACACCTTCTTCAGGCGGCCACCGCAGTTGGGGCACTCGGTCAGGGCGTCGTCGGTGAACTTCTGCACCGCCTCGAGGCCCTCGCCGCACTCGGTGCACTGGTACTGATAGGTGGGCACTGTCTTCCTCCTGGCACTCTCACTCAATGAGTGCTAACGAGGGTCCATAGTGACGTATTCCTGAGGATCAGTCCACCGTCACCGGCACGCGGTGACCGACGCCACGTGCCACGGTCCGGCTGCGGGGCCGTGATACAAGGCGCGAGCGCAGAGCCACGAGGGTCGCCAGGGCGAGCACTGTACCGGCCATCGGCACGAGGAATCCGGCGCCGTCCCGGAAGCGGTCCTCCAGCTGTCCGGCGATGGTGACGGCCGCCGCCTGGCCGAGCGCCACCGCACCGGTCAGCCAGGTGAAGGCCTCGGTGCGGGCACCGGCCGGCACCAGGCCCTCGACCAGCGTGTAGCCGGTGATCAGCGCGGGCGCGACGCACATACCGACGAGCAGGCCCAGGCCGGCCAGGACGAGCACGGAGTGCGCGGCCCACAGACCGGAGGCCGTCAGCGCGAGCGCGCCGTAGCCCACGACCAGGCGCCGCTGCGGAGCCACCTTCCAGGCGATCGCGCCGCACACGATCCCGGAGAGCATGTTGCCCCCTGCGAAGACGCCGTACAGGATGCCGTTCAGGCCGGGCTCACCGATCGACTCGCTGAACGCCGCCAGCGAGACCTGCATGCCGCCGAAGACGGCGCCGATGCCGAGAAAGGCCACGATCAACACGCGCACACCGGGGATGCCCAGTGCGGAAATGTGCTCCTCGCGCGCGTGCCCGGCCAGGGTGACGGCGGGCTGCGTGGTCTTCTGCGCCGCGAAGAGCAGCCCGCCGAGCAGGGTGAGCGCCGCCTCCGTCACCAGGCCCGCGGCCGGGGCGACGGTGGTGCACAGGGCGGTGGCCAGCAGCGGGCCGAAGACGAAGGTGAGCTCGTCCGTGACGGACTCGAAGGCGGCCGCGGTGGTCATCAGGGGCGAGCCCTGGAGCTTCACGCCCCAGCGGGCACGCACCATGGGCCCGATCTGCGGCACCGAGGCGCCTGTCGGCACGGCCGCCGCGAACAGCGCCCACATCGGCGCGTGGGTCAGTGCGAGCGCCGTCAGGGTCAGGCCCGACAGCGTGTGGACCAGCACGCCGGGGAGCAGCACGGCGCGTTGCCCGTAGCGGTCGGCCAGGCGCCCGCTGTAGGGAGCGAACAGCGCCATGGAGACGCCGGTGACGGCCGCGGCGGCGCCCGCCGCTCCGTACGAGCCGGTGGTGTGCTGCACGAGCAGCACGATGGAGATGGTGAGCATGGCGAACGGCTGGCGCGCGGCGAAGCCGGGGAACAGAAATGTCCAGGCGCCACGGGTGCGCAACAGCTGCCCGTATCCCGGACGGGAGGAAGCCGACGAGTCCTGTGACGGCTCGGTGGTGACCGTGGATGCCACGGCCCGTGCCTTTCTGCCGCCTGGTAGCGCGCCCGTGCGGGGGCGCCGAGAGCTGTCCTCTTGCGCGGAACTGCGGTAGATGCCGGTGCCCACTGCGGAAGGCGCCCCGACCGCCATACGGTCGCGCCAGCTCTGCGTCAGGCAGAGTTGGTTCGATCAGAGTGTGCCTTCATCCTACAGGGGTCGACGCCTGGGGTGCCTGTGAAAACGAGCACCATGCGCGTGTTCACCTGTGATTGGCGGGGGTGTGAACCATATGAAACACGCCATTAACGACATGGAGCGCCGCTTCGCGCGCCGTGCACGCCCCCACTCTCACGCCCCACCGTCATGCCGCCCGGCCACGCGACTTCGCTCGCCCCGTCCCGTCAGCGCCCCGCATTCGCCCCGTTCGTCCCCAGCCATCCGGCCAGCTTGCCTCCGTGCCCCACGGCGCGGAGTCGTTTCTCCGCTGCGTCCCGGACGGGATCCGTGGCGACGACGAGGAGTTCGTCGCCGCGCCGGAGCACCGTCGTAGGCAGCGGAACAAACGATTTTCCGTCACGGACGACCAGGGTGACGGCGGCGCCTGCGGGCAGCCGCAGCTCGTGGACCTCGACGCCGTGCATCTTCGAGCCCTCGGGGATCGCGACCGAGAGCAGATGCCCGCGCAGTCGCTCCAGGGGGGCTGACTCGATGCCGAGGTCGGCGGCTTCGCTGTCCTCGCCGAGGCGCAGCTTGCGGGCCAGCCAGGGCAGCGTCGGCCCCTGGATCAGGGTGTAGACGACGACCAGGACGAAGACGATGTTGAAGATGCGGCGGCTGGCGACGACGCCCTGCACCATCGGGATCGTCGCCAGGATGATGGGCACCGCGCCGCGCAGCCCGGCCCAGGACATCAGGGTCTGCTCCTGCCAGGGCACCCGGAACGGCGTCAGGCACAGCACCACGCTCAGCGGTCGCGCGACCATGGTCAGCGCCAGGCCGATGACGAGGGCGGGCCAGACGTCGTCGCCGAGCTCGTGCGGGGTGACCAGGAGGCCGAGCAGGACGAACATGCCGATCTGGGCGATCCAGCCGAGCCCGTCGGCGAACCCGCGCGTGGCGGGCCAGTGCGGCAGCTTGGCGTTGCCCATCACCATCGAGGCGAGATAGACGCCCAGGAAGCCGCTGCCGTGCGCCAGCGCGCCCCCCGCGTACGCGGTGACGGCGATCGCCATGACGGCGATCGGGTAGAGGCCGGACGCGGGCAGGGCCACATGCCGAAGGCCCCAGGAGCCGAGCCAGCCCACCGCGAGGCCGATGGCCGCGCCGATCGCCAGCTCAAGGGCTATCTCGCCGAGCAGCACGTACCAGTGGTCTACGGGGCCGGCGGTGGAGAAGGCGACCACCAGGATGACGACGGGAGCGTCGTTGAAGCCGGACTCGGCCTCCAGCGTGCCCGTCACGCGCGCGGGGAGGGGGATTTTCCGCAGTACGGAGAAGACCGCCGCCGCGTCCGTGGAGGAGACGACCGCTCCGACGATGAGGGCCTGGCGCCACTCCAGCCCGATCAGGTAGTGCGCCGCCGACGCCGTGACCCCGACGCTCACCGCGACTCCGACCAGCGCCAGCGCGGAGGCGGCCGGCAGGGCCGGCTTGATCTCCTTCCACTTCGTGCCGAGGCCGCCTTCGGCCAGGATCACGACAAGTGCCGCGTATCCGATGACCTGGGTCATCTCGGCATTGTTGAAGTGGATGTCGCCGATCCCGTCCTGGCCCATGAGGATCCCGATCCCCAGGTACACGAGCAGGCTTGGGAGCCCGCTGCGCGAGGAGATCCGGACCGCTGCCACGGCGACGAGCAGGACGAGCGAGCAGACGAGCAGAAGCTGGTTGAGGTGGTGGACAGTCAGCGGCCGTTCCCTTCCCTGGCTCACACGCATCCCGCGCGGGAGCTCACGTACATAGGACACGAAGTCGTGGAACTCCGCACCCAAGTACTTTGTTACCTTACCTAACTCTTGACGATTTCTTGACGCTCCCCGAGGCAAGATCGAACGCGCGCCGGCGCTCGTTCCCGACACCGCGTCAAGGGGCACAGGGCCCTACGCCTATGGTTGCTCCAGCACTCCAGGACCGCCTGCCGCTCGCGTTAGGACAGCAAGGACAGCGATGCCCCCCAACACCACCGCCACAACGGGTGACAAGCCCGGCAAGTCCGGCAGGAAGAAGGGGCGCAAAGCCCGACTCATCGTGCTGGTACTGGTCCTGGCCATCATCGGAGGCGTCGCCTACGGGGCGTACTGGTCCATCAGCACCGTCCGCGCGTCGTTCCCTCAGACCAAGGGCTCGATCACACTCGACGGCCTGTCAGGACCCGTCGATGTGAAGCGTGACAGCTACGGCATCCCGCAGATCTACGCGTCCTCCGACGAGGACCTGTTCATGGCGCAGGGCTACGTCCAGGCGCAGGACCGGTTCTACGAGATGGACGTGCGCCGTCACATGACCTCCGGGCGCCTGTCGGAGATGTTCGGCAAGGGCCAGGTCAAGAACGACGAGTTCCTGCGCACCCTGGGCTGGGACCGCGTGGCAAAGCAGGAGTACGACAGCAAGCTGTCGGCCTCCACCAAGAAGTACCTCCAGGCGTACGCCAAGGGGGTCAACGCCTACCTGCAGGGCAAGGACGGCAAGGACATCTCCCTGGAGTACGCCGCTCTGGGCTTCACCAACGACTACACGCCCGAGAAGTGGACCCCGGTCGACTCGATCTCGTGGCTCAAGGCGATGGCCTGGGACCTGCGCGGCAACATGCAGGACGAGATCGACCGCGCCCTGATGACCAGCCGCCTCGGCCCGCAGCAGATCAAGGACCTCTACCCGGAGTACCCGTACAGCCGTAACGAAACGATCGTTCAGGAGGGCCGGTACAACGGGCTCACCGAGAGGTTCGAGCAGAACGGCAGCGCGTCGGCCGGCGGAACGTCCACCAGCGGCTCCACGGGCACGTCCACGGGCTCGGCGACCTCCGCCCTCCAGAGCCAGCTCTCGGGCCTCTACGACACCCTGGACGACCTTCCGACGGCCGTCGGCGTGAACGGCCAGGGCATCGGCTCCAACTCCTGGGTCGTCTCCGGAAGTCACACCATCACCGGCCACCCGCTGCTGGCCAACGACCCGCACTTGTCGGCCTCCCTGCCGTCCGTCTGGTACCAGATGGGCCTGCACTGCCGCACGGTCTCCAGCAAGTGCCAGTACGACGTGACCGGTTACACCTTCGCGGGCATGCCTGGCGTGGTCATCGGCCACAACGCGGACATCGCCTGGGGCATGACCAACTCCGGCGTCGACGTCACCGACCTCTACCTGGAGAAGCTCAGCGGCGAGGGCTACCTCTACGACGGCACGGTCAAGCCCTTCAAGACGCGCGAGGAGACCATCAAGGTCGCCGGCGGCGCCTCCAAGAAGATCGTCGTCCGCCAGACCAGCGACGGAATGCCCCTGCTGTCCGACCGTGACGACGAGCTGGTGAAGGTCGGCAAGAAGGCCTCAGTCGACACCGCGGCGCCCGACCGCGGCGATGGCTACGCGGTCGCCCTGCGCTGGACCGCGCTCGATCCCGGCACCTCCATGGACGCCGTCTTCGCCATGGACAAGGCCTCGAACTGGAGCGAATTCCGTTCCGCGGCGGCTCTGTTCGACGTGCCGTCGCAGAACCTGGTCTACGCCGACAAGACCAACATCGGCTACACCCTGCCCGGAAAGATCCCCACGCGCGCGAAGAAGGACACCGGTTCCATTCCCGCGCCCGGCTGGGACTCCAGCTACAAGTGGACCGGGTACATCCCCAAGGACGCACTGCCCTACGAGTACAACCCGTCACGCGGCTACATCGTCACCGCCAACCAGGCCGTGATCGACCCGGACAAGTACCCCTACACGCTCACCACGGACTGGGGCTACGGCACCCGCAGCCAGCGCATCACCGACCTGATCGAGTCGAAGATCAAGGGCGGCGGCAAGATCTCCACCGACGACATGCGCCAGATGCAGCTGGACAACAGCAGCGAGATCGCCAAGCTGCTCGTGCCCAAGCTGCTGAAGATCGACATCAAGGACAAGGACACCAGCGGAGCGAAGGCCGTCCGCGAGGCGCAGGACCTGCTGGAAGGCTGGGACTACACCCAGGACGCCGACTCGGCCGCGGCCGCCTACTTCAACGCGGTCTGGCGCAACATCCTCAAGCTCGCTTTCGGCAACAAGCTGCCCAAGGAGCTGCGCGTCAAGGGCCAGTGCCTGTGGGTCGACCCCGTCAACACCACCGGCCCCGCGGACGAGATCAACAAGGTCCGCGAGTGCGGCGAGCGCGACGCCGACCAGGCGCAGCCCGACGGCGGCGACCGCTGGTTCGAGGTCGTGCGCAACCTCATGGACGACCCGAAGAGCGACTGGTGGTCCACGCCCAAGTCGCTCACCCGGCCCGGAGCGAGCGACAACCGCGACGACCTGTTCAAACGCGCCATGATCGACGCCCGCTGGGAGCTGACCGCCAAGCTCGGCAAGGACATCGACACCTGGAGCTGGGGTCGGCTGCACCGCCTGTTCCTGAAGAACCAGACCCTCGGCACCGACGGCCCCGGCTTCCTGAAGTACGTCCTCAACCGCGGCCCCTGGAAGCTCAGCGGCGGCGAGGCGACGGTCAACGCCACCGGCTGGAACGCCGCCGGCGGCTACGGCGTCGTCTGGGTCCCGTCGATGCGCATGGTGGTCAACCTCGGCGACCTCGACAAGTCGAAGTGGATCAATCTCACCGGCGCCTCGGGCCACGCCTTCAGCGCGCACTACACCGACCAGACGAGCAAGTGGGTCAAGGGCGAACTGCTCGACTGGAGCTTCTCGGACAAGGCCGTCGACAAGGACACGAGCGACACGCTGGTGCTCAAGCCGGGATCCTGAGGCGGCAGGCCGAAGCGAGAGCTTGAACTGAGGGCGCGCGGTGATCTCCGCGCGCCCTCAGGCGTTTTACGCGCCGCTACGGAAGCGGCGCACGCCTGACGGCGTCACCACCGCGTGCACCGGCCGGTCGTGCGCCTCCTCCGGGACGTGCCCGACGACCTCGGTGTCGTACAGCAACACCACCAGCGCGGGGCGCACGCCCGCGCGCTCCAGACGTGCGAGGACACGGTCGTACGACCCCCCGCCGCGCCCCAGCCGCATCCCGCGTGCGTCGACCGCGAGCCCCGGTAGCAGCACCACGTCGGCCTCGGTCACGGCGTCCGGCCCGAGCCGCGCGCCGGTCGGCTCGAACAGCGCCATCCTGCCGCCGTGTTGGACGCGCGCGAGGGAGCCCTCACCGGTGTAGGCGCCCCAGTCCAGGTCGTTGTCGGGCAGGAGCGCCGGGAGCAGGACCCGCACGCCCCGCGCGCGCAGCGTGTCCAGGAGCGCGAGGGTGCCTGGTTCGCTGCCCACGGAGACGTACGCCGCCACCGTGCGCGCATCCGCCAGCTCGGGCAGCTCCAGCGCGCGCCCGGCCAGCCCTTCCGCGGCTGTGCGCACGTCATCCGCCGTCAATCTGTTTCTCACCGCGAGGAACTCTCGCCGCAACATTCGCTTGTCAGGCTCGGCCGCACGTCCGATGTGACTCACAGGTCGCACCCGTACCCTTCCTAATAGGCTCATATGAGAGCCAATTAACCGGAGCCACAGATTCCCTGCAAAGGCACCGGATAAGGTTGCGGGCATGACTCAGGCGCAACCCAGGATCAGCAAGGCTGTCATCCCCGCAGCAGGCCTCGGCACCCGGTTCCTGCCGGCCACCAAGGCCACTCCCAAGGAGATGCTGCCGGTCGTCGACAAGCCGGCGATCCAGTACGTGGTCGAGGAGGCCGTCTCCGCCGGCCTCGACGACGTCCTCATGATCACAGGCCGCAACAAGCGCCCCCTCGAGGACCACTTCGACCGCAACTACGAGCTCGAGTCCGCCCTCCAGAAGAAGGGCGACGCGGGCCGGCTCGCCAAGGTCCAGGAGTCCAGCGACCTCGCCACCATGCACTACGTGCGCCAGGGCGACCCCAAGGGGCTCGGTCACGCCGTGCTGTGCGCCGCCCCGCACGTGGGGCATGAGCCCTTCGCCGTTCTGCTCGGCGACGACCTGATCGACCCGCGCGACCCGCTGCTCGCGCGCATGGTCGAGGTCCAGGAGCAGCACGGCGGCAGCGTCATCGCTCTGATGGAGGTCGCGCCGGAGCAGATCCACCTCTACGGATGTGCGGCCGTGGAGACCACCGAGGCCGGCGACGTCGTCAAGGTGACCGGCCTGGTGGAGAAGCCCGACGAGGCGGACGCGCCGTCGCACTACGCGGTCATCGGCCGTTATGTCCTCGACCCGCACATCTTCGACATACTGCGCAAGACCGAGCCGGGCCGCGGCGGCGAGATCCAGCTCACCGACGCCCTCCAGCAGCTCGCGCAGGACGAGAAGGTCGGCGGCCCCGTGCACGGCGTCGTCTTCAAGGGCCGCCGCTATGACACCGGTGACCGCGGCGACTACCTGCGTGCCATTGTCAGACTCGCGTGCGAACGTGAAGACCTGGGCCCGGACTTCCGGACCTGGCTTCGCAGTTACGTAGCCGAGGAGATGTAGCAACGTTGAGCAGCGCCGCGCCCCGCACCACCGGCCCGGACCATCTGTGGTCGGTGGACGAACACCTGGAGGACATCCTCGCGACCGTCCGCCCCCTGGAACCCATCGAGCTGCAACTCCTCGACGCACAGGGCTGCGTCCTGGTCGAGGACGTCACGGTGCCGGTCTCACTGCCGCCGTTCGACAACAGCTCCATGGACGGGTACGCGGTGCGGGTCGCGGATGTCGCGGGCGCGAGCGAGGAGTTCCCCGCCGTCCTGGACGTCGTCGGGGACGTCGCGGCGGGCCAGGCCGAGCTGCTCCACGTGGGCCCCGGCCAGGCCGCCCGCATCATGACCGGAGCCCCGCTGCCGCCCGGCGCCGAGACCGTCGTACCCGTGGAGTGGACCGACGGGGGCCTCGGCGAGGGCCCGGTGACCGGGATGCGCGCCCGCAGCCTCGCGCCCGAGGGCGCCGAAGGGCATGTGCACGTGTACCGGTCGGCCGAGGCACGCGCGCATGTGCGCGCGAAGGGCAGCGACGTGAAGGCCGGGGACCGGGCCCTCGACGCCGGTACGGTCCTCGGGCCGTCGCAGATCGCGCTGCTGGCCGCGATCGGACGCGGCACGGTACGCGTGCGCCCGCGCCCGCGCGTGGTCGTCATGTCCACCGGCAGCGAGCTCGTCCAGCCCGACGAGAAGCTGGGCAGCGGCCAGATCTACGACTCCAACAGCTTCGCCCTCACCGCCTGCGCCCGGGACGCCGGCGCCATCGCCTACCGGGTGGGCGCCGTGGCCGACGACGCCCAGACGCTCCGCTCCACCATCGAGGACCAGCTCGTCCGTGCCGACCTCCTGGTCACCACGGGAGGCGTGAGCGTCGGGGCGTACGACGTGGTCAAGGAAGCCCTGTCCTACGTCGGCGACGAGGACGAGGCGGGCAGCGGCATCGACTTCCGCAAGCTCGCCATGCAGCCCGGCAAGCCCCAGGGCTTCGGCTCCATCGGCCCCGACCACACCCCGCTGCTCGCGCTCCCGGGCAACCCGGTGTCGTCGTACGTCTCCTTCGAGCTGTTCGTCCGCCCGGCGATCCGCACCCTCATGGGGCTCGACGACGTCCACCGGCCGCGCACGCGCGCGACCCTCACCACCGGCAAGGCGCTGACCTCGCCGAAGGGCCGCCGGCAGTTCCTGCGCGGGAGGTACGCCGACGGCGCTGTCACCCCGGTCGGCGGCGCCGGATCGCACCTGGTCGCCGCCCTCGCGCAGGCCGACGCGCTGATCGTCGTCCCCGAGGACGTGGAGTCCGTCGAACCCGGCACCGAGGTCGAGGTCGTCCTGCTCGGCTGAGTCCACGCGCGCGGAGCGGTTCGTGGGGCGGTCCTGGTCAGTTGTTTGCGCCGACTTGGGGGTACCGTGTCGCGCACAACAGGCCCACGCGCCGCACCGCGAGGGGCCCGGACCGGGAGCGCCACACAGCATGACTGTTCCTTCCCGGGGGAATCCCCCCGGACCCCCTGCGCAGGACCGACTGACGCACATCGACGAGGCGGGCGCCGCCCGCATGGTCGACGTGTCCGAGAAGGACGTGACCGCGCGCACGGCGCGCGCCAGCGGACGTGTCCTCGTCTCACCGCGCGTGGTCGAGCTGCTGCGCGGCGAGGGGGTTCCCAAGGGCGACGCCCTCGCCACCGCGCGCATCGCGGGCATCATGGGTGCCAAGCGCACCCCGGACCTCATTCCGCTCTGTCACCCGTTGTCGGTGTCCGGTGTGAGACTGGATCTGTCGGTCGCGGACGACGCCGTGGAGATCCGGGCCACCGTGAAGACCACGGACCGCACGGGCGTCGAGATGGAGGCCCTCACCGCGGTCTCCGTCGCCGCGCTCACCGTGATCGACATGGTCAAGGCGGTCGACAAGGGAGCGGTCATCACGGACGTGCGCGTGGAGGAGAAGACGGGCGGCAAGTCCGGCGACTGGAGCCGGGCGTGAGCGCCGGGGCGCACGCCGAGAACCGCGCGCCGTACCGCGCGCTGGTCGTGACCGCCTCCAACCGCGCCGCCGCCGGTGTCTACGAGGACAGAGGCGGTCCACTGATCGCCGCGGGCCTCGCAGGCTTCGGCTTCGCCGTCGAAGGCCCGCAGGTCGTCCCCGACGGCGACCCGGTGGAGACCGCGCTGCTGGTCGGCGCCGAGGCCGGGTACGACGTGATCGTGACCACCGGCGGCACCGGAATCTCCCCCACCGACCGCACACCCGAGGCCACGCGCGCGGTGATCGACTACGAGGTGCCGGGCATCGCGGAGGCCATCCGGGCGTTCGGACGGGAGAAGGTGCCGACCGCCGCGCTGTCCCGGGGACTGGCCGGAGTCGCGGGGCGAACGCTCATCGTCAATCTGCCGGGTTCCACCGGCGGGGTGAAGGACGGACTGGCCGTCCTGGAGCCCCTCCTGGTCCACGCCGTCGACCAGATCCGCGGCGGCGACCACCCCAGACCCGGCGCCACCAGTGGGGGTGCGAGCTGAACAGCCCATCCTGGCCCGTCGTGCTGGCGGACGGCGACATCGTCCTCCGGCCGATAAAACTGCGCGACCAGCGGGCGTGGCGCGAGGTCAACCGGCGCAACCGGGACTGGCTGCGCCCCTGGGAGGCGACCATTCCGCCCCCCACGCCCAGCGGGCCGATCGCGCACCGGCCGACCTACCGGCAGATGGTCCGCCATCTCAGGTCCGAGGCGAACGCGGGCCGGATGCTGCCGTTCGTCATCGAGTACCAGGGGCGGCTCGTCGGGCAGTTGACGGTCGCGGGAATCACCTGGGGCTCGATGTGCTCGGGGCACATCGGCTACTGGGTGGACGAGTCGGTGGCCGGCCGCGGTGTGATGCCGACGTCCGTGGCGCTCGTCGTGGACCACTGTTTCCGCGCCGTCGGTCTGCACCGCATCGAGGTCTGCATTCGCCCGGAGAACGGGCCCAGCCGCCGGGTCGTGGAGAAACTCGGATTCCGCGAGGAGGGCCTCAGGCCGCGTTATCTCCACATCGACGGAGCCTGGCGCGACCACCTCGTGTTCGCACTCACCGCGGAAGAGGTTCCCGACGGGTTGCTCAACCGTTGGCAGCGGGCACGCTCTCAGCAGGCCTCGCACGACGCGCCGCGCACCACCCCGCGGAACCCGCAGAACACGCCGGGGAATCCCGGATAGCCGTCTCAAGGTCCAGGAAATTGAATAAGTGTTCGAAATTGATCGATCGGTGACCGGCTCAAGCCATTAAATTCGCGGCCTCGGCGGGCTGCTGATCGCATCGGTCACAAAAAAAGTTCGAAATATCAGCCAGATCGTGCGACACACCGGCTCAATTGGCAGATGGCCTCACGCAAACCCCTCTACCGTGTGAGGCGTGAGCAGCAGCGGCCTCATCTACGCAGTCATTGTCGGGGCCTGGGCCGCCTACTTGGTGCCGATGTGGCTCCGTAGGCAGGACGAGCTGAACGAGGCCCGTCCGACGGAACGCTTCAGCACCGCCATCCGGCTACTGTCCGGACGGGCGGGCATGGAGCGCCGGTACGCCAAGGACCTGCGCGCGCGCTCCACCGACGAGGGGGAGTCCAGCGCCGACGACCCGGACGCGGTCACCGACTCGGTGGACGTCCGGGCCTTCGCCATGCCTCCGACGCGCCCGCAGGCGCGCGCGGAGGTGCAGGCGCCGGTGCCTGGGCGTGCGCAACCGGCGCGCGAACAGGCGGAAGCGCCGGCGCCCGCGCCCAGTTCCAAGCCCGCACCCTCATCCGGATCCGCTCCCGCGCGCACATCGGCCCCCGCGCCGGCGCGCAAGCGCGTCCCGGCCGCGCGGCGCACGCCCTCGGAGGAAGCCGCCGCGGCGCGCGCCCGGCGTACGAAGGCGCTCGCGCGCCGTCGGCGCACAACCGCCATGCTCTTCTTCGCCTTCACGCTCGGCGCGATCGTCGCCGCGGTCGGGGGGCTCGCGTTCCTGTGGGCGCCCGGCGTGCCCGCCGTGCTGCTCAGCGCGTACATCGCCCATCTGCGCTCCCAGGAACGCAGGCGCTTCGCCTATCAGATGGACCGGCGCCGGGCCGAGGCCGCCGCGCAGCGGCTGCGGGAGCGGGCGCGTCAGCCGCGTCGGCGTGCGACCGCGGAGGCGGATGCCGACGAGCCGGACGAGGGACCAGAGACCGAGACCGACACCGGGTTGTCCGCGCTGGCCGCCGACCGGCGGGCCCTGGTCGAGCAGACCGACCATGCCGAGTGGGTGGACCAGCAGCGTGAGCGGCAGCGGCGGCCCGGGCACGGGGACAGCTGGGATCCGGTTCCGGTGCCGTTGCCGACGTACGTGACGGCGCCGGTTGCTCCGCGGGCCACCGCGGACGTGGATCTCGGGGCGCCGGACGCGTGGAGTTCGGCGCGGTCGAGTTCCGTCGCGCGGGAGCAGGAGGCGCAGGCCGGCTCCGGTGGCGAGAGGCGGGAGGAGGCGGCGTCGGAAGAGGCCGCCTCCGAGGATGACCCCGCGGAGGCGAAGGCGGACGACGACGGGCGCAGTGACGCCCGCCGGGCGGCTTCCGCACGGCGGGCGCGGGAGCGTGGGCGTACGCCGTTGTTCGACCAGTACGAGGACGGCGAGCGGCCGCGGGCCGCCAACGAGTAGCGCGCCCACCCGCCCCACCTGTGCTGCTGCCGTCTACCGGGCCGGGAACGGATTTCCAAGCACGCGGATCGGGGTGCTAGAGTTTCACTCGTTGCAAGGGCCTGTGGCGCAGTCCGGTAGCGCACCTCGTTCGCATCGAGGGGGCCAGGGGTTCAAATCCCCTCAGGTCCACCGCAACAACTGACCAGGGAAACCTGAGGCAGTTGACGAGATCCCGTCCGATCGGAAGATCGGGCGGGATCTTTGCTGTGGCTGACGCCTTGTCAGAGCGGACTGTCACAGCTCCTTCGCGAAGCAGCAGCTGTCCTCGTGGTGGCGGTAGTAGCCGAACTTCGCGCACGGCTCGTACCCGCTGGACGTGTAGAGGGCGATGGCCTCGGGCTGCTTGGTGCCGGTCTCCAGGACCATCCGGACCCGGCCCGCCAGGCGGGCATCCTCCTCCAGGGCGGCCAGGACGCGCCGGGCGAGACCGCGCCCTCGGGCCGGCGCCACCACGAACATCCGCTTGAGCTCGGCGTCGCCGTCGAGGTTGCCCTCGTCGTTCAGGTCCTGGGCGCGCCAGCCGCCGGTGGCGACCGGGGCGTCGTTCTCGTCGTAGACGATCAGGTACACGCCGTTCGGCGGATCGAAGTCCGTCGGGTCGAGGGCGGTGGCGTCTCCGCCGTCGCCGTAGCGGACGTGGTATTCGGCCTGGACCTCGTCGTTCAGCTTGACGGCGTCCGGGTGGTCGAAGGAGACGCGTCGTATATTCATGTCGAAGATCGTACACCTATGCATGCGGAGGAATCGGTCTTCACCAGTGTGCCGGTATCGTTCCCGCGTGCTCACTGTGACCTCCGCCAATGTGAACGGACTGCGCGCCGCCGCGAAGAAGGGCTTCGTGGAGTGGCTCGCCGAGACCTCCGCCGACGTCCTCTGCCTGCAGGAGGTGCGTGCCGAGCCGCAGCAGCTGCCCGAGGACGTGCGTACGCCCGAGGGGTGGCATGTCGTGCACGCGCCCGCCGCCGCGAAGGGCCGCGCCGGCGTCTCCCTCTACACCCGCCGCGAGCCCGACCGTATCCAGGTCGGCTTCGGATCGGACGAGTTCGACGGCAGTGGGCGCTACGTCGAGGCCGATCTGCCGGGTGTGACGGTCGCCTCCCTCTACCTCCCCTCCGGCGAGGTCGGCACCGAGCGGCAGGACGAGAAGATCCGCTTCATGGGTGAGTTCCTCGCCCACCTCAAGGGGTTGCGCGAGCGTGCCGCCGCGGACGGGCGCGAGGTTGTCGTCTGCGGCGACTGGAACATCGCCCACCAGCCCGCCGACCTCAAGAACTGGCGCGCCAACCAGAAGAACTCAGGGTTCCTGCCGGAGGAGCGGGCGTGGCTGAGCCAGGTCTTCGACCCGGAGGACGGGGGGTACGTCGATGTCGTACGCGCCCTGCAACCGGACGTGGAGGGGCCGTACTCGTGGTGGTCGTACCGCGGGCGGGCCTTCGACAACGACGCCGGCTGGCGCATCGACTACCAGGTCGCGACCCCCGGGCTCGCCGCCCGGGCCGTCAAGGCGGTCGTGGAGCGGGCGGCCACTCACGCGGAGCGGTGGTCGGACCATGCTCCCGTGACCGTGACCTTCGAGAGGTGAGGCCTCGTCGGCCTCAGTGGCCTCGGCCGCCCTCACGCCGAGATTCTCGGCAGCCTCACGCCGACACGTGCTGCAACGGCAGTTCGACGACGACGTAGGCGACCACCGACAGGGGCAGCGCCACGAGCAGCGTCAGTGCGCGCTCGCTGTGCCCACGCGCCATCACCAGCGGGATGAGGACGAGCAGCGCCGCGCAGGTCCAGGCCTGTCCCGCGTAGTGCAGCACCTGTCCGGCCAGGATGGCCTCCGTCCCGAACACGCCCGCGAGCGCGGCCAGTCCGACGACCCGACGGCGTGCGGTGTGCCCACGTCGCCACCATGCCCCCGCGGCACCGAACAGCGGTCCGCTGACGAGAGCCATCACCAGCCACACCGCCGGCCAGAACGGGCCGCCCATGCCGCTGCGGCCGAACTCCGCGCAGCCGTAGTAGCCGACGACCAGGCCGATCGTCGTGCCCAGGCCGGCCAGCACCGACTTGCGCAGGGCCAGGTGCCCGGCGGCCGCCAGCGCGCCGGCCGTGAACGCCGGTACGCACCACACCGCACCGGAGTTGGCGATCTGGTTCGAGGCGCCGGGGAGTCCGCCCTGGGCGAGGTTGGTGAGAACACCGAGCGCGATTCCCGCCACCGGCGCGGAGATCCACCACCGGTTGAGCCCCGGGACCGAGCCGATGGCTGTGCCGATCGTCATGCGGGTGACTATACGCATCGGCTATACATGCTGTCTATACATGTCGTCTATACGTGCTGTGTATAGCAGCGTATGGCCCTGCGCGGTCGTGTGTAGCCGCGTGCAGCCGTGTGTGACTCTCGTTGGGGGCAGGGAGAGGTCCCGGGAGTGCCCTACCCCTGCTTCCGCAACCGTCGATCCAGCGCCAGCGACAGCTCCGCCTCCACCACGCTCCGCGCCAGCGGGCGCAGTCGCTGCAGGTCATCGTCCGTGCCGTGGCGGAGGACCAGTTCGGCGAACATCTCGGCCATGTCGTCGACGTGTTCGCGGACTCGTTTGCCGGCCGCCAGGACCTCGGCCAGCGGGATGCCCTCGCGGACCAGGGCCGAGGAGACGTCCAGGAGGCGGCGGCTGATGTGGACGATCTCCTCGCCGTCGGTGCCGAGGTAGCCGAGATCGAGGGCGGCGGCGAGGTTCTCCGTGGTGACCTGGCCCTCGAAGCGGGCGGCGAGTTCCTCGGGCGTGAGACGGACCGGCTCCTCCTCGGTGGGCGGAGTGACGCCCAGGAGGTCGGCGACGTCGCGGCCGTGATCCAGGGCCTCCGCCAGCTCCGCGATGCCGGTGAGGGTGTGGCCGCGTTCCAGGAGTGCCGCGATGGTGCGCAGACGGGCCAGGTGGTGGTCGTCGTACCAGGCGATACGGCCCTCGCGGCGGGGTGGCGGGATCAGCTTGCGTTCGCGGTAGAAGCGCAGGGTGCGCACCGTGATGCCGGCCAGGCGGGCCAGTTCCTCCATGCGGTACTCGCGCTTCTCGGTCACCACCGCACCTTATGTCGTACCGCCGGTACCCGCGGCGGAGCCGCCGGTGCGAACGCCTTCCCCTCGCCCTCTACCCATCGGTACGGACCTGCTCTACGCTCCCATTGCGCCAGTGTTCACTGGCGCGGTCGCGCGAGGAAGGGCGTCGGCATGGCTGAACGGGAGCATGTGCGGGTGGCGGTGATCGGGTCCGGGTTCGGCGGACTCGGGGCCGCCGTACGGCTGCGGCGCGAGGGCGTCACCGACTTCGTCGTCCTCGAACGCGCCGACAGTGTGGGCGGGACCTGGCGGGACAACAGTTACCCCGGGTGCGCCTGTGACGTGCCTTCCCATCTCTACTCCTTCTCCTTCGCGCCCAACCCCGACTGGCCCCGCACGTTCTCCGGGCAGGAGCACATCCGCGCCTATCTGGAGCATGTGGCGGACGTCTTCCGCCTCCGCCCCCACATCCGCTTCAACTCCGAAGTGAAGATGATGACCTGGGACGTGGAGAAGCTTCGCTGGGACATCGAGACCAGTGGCGGGAGGCTTTCGGCGGACATCGTCGTGTCCGCCACCGGGCCCCTCTCCGATCCCAAGATCCCCGACATTCCGGGGCTCGACTCCTTCCCCGGCAAGGTCTTCCACTCCGCCCGCTGGGATCACGACTACGACCTGCGCGGCAAGCGCGTCGCCATGGTGGGGACGGGTGCGTCCGCCATTCAGATCGTGCCCGCCATCCAGAAGCAGGTCGGCCGCCTCACCGTCTTCCAGCGCACGCCGGCCTGGGTCATGCCCCGAGTCGACCGTGCCATCAGCGGCGCCGAGCGGGCGCTGCACCGGACCCTGCCCTTCACCGCGCAGGCCCGGCGCGGACTGCTGTGGGGCATCAGGGAGTTGCAGGTCCAGGCGTTCACGAAGCACCCCGACGAGCTCGGTTTCGTCGAGCAGTTGGCCAAGCGGAACATGGCTCGGGCCATCAAGGACCCGGCGCTGAGGGCCAAGTTGACCCCCGACTACCGCATCGGCTGCAAGCGGATCCTGCTGAGCAGCGCGTACTACCCGGCGCTCGTCCAGCCCAATGTCGATGTCGTGGCCAGTGGGTTGGGTGAGATCCGGGGGTCCACCGTGGTCGCGGCCGACGGGAGTGAGGCCGAGGTCGACGCCATCATCTTCGGTACGGGCTTCCACGTCACCGACATGCCCATCGCCGAGCGGGTCGTGGGCGCGGAGGGGAAGACCCTGGCCGAGGCCTGGGAGGGCGGTATGGAGGCGCTGCGCGGCGCGTCCGCGGCCGGGTTCCCCAACTGGATGACGATCATCGGACCCAACACCGGGCTCGGGAACTCCTCGATGATCCTGATGATCGAGTCCCAGCTCAACTACATGGCCGACTTCGTACGGCAGTTGGGGGTCCTCGGCGGTCGTGCCGCCCTGGACGCCCGGACGAGCGCCGTCGCCGCCTGGAACCGGCGCGTCCAGAAGCGCATGGAGCGGACGGTGTGGAACACCGGCGGCTGCACCAGCTGGTACCTCGACGCGAGCGGTCGTAACACCACCATCTGGCCCGGCACGACCACGGAGTTCCGGCGGGCGACACGGCGCGTGGACCTGAGCGAGTACGAACTCCTGCGCGCACCCGCCGAGGAGAAGACCGCGGCGAAGGCGGAGGCAAAGGAGGAGGCGGAGGTGGTGGACGCGTGAGTCGTCTGATGCACGTCAGGACCGGGCCCTACGCGCCCCCCGCCCCCGCCCGCGAACTCGTCGCCGTCTCCGCCGACGGCGCCCGGCTGCACGTCGAGATCCACGGCGCCGAGGGCGCCCCCGCCGTCGTCCTCGCCCACGGCTGGACCTGCTCGACCGCCTTCTGGGCGGCGCAGATACGCGACCTCGCCGTCGACCACCGGGTCATCGCCTACGACCAGCGCGGCCATGGACGCAGCCCGGCGAGCCCGGCATGCAGTACGCGGGCCCTCGCCGACGACCTCGAAGCCGTACTGGAAGCGACCCTCGCGCCCGGTGAGAAGGCCGTGATCGCCGGTCACTCCATGGGCGGTATGACGGTGATGGCGGCGGCCGAGCGGCCCGCGTTCCGGGAGCACGCGGTCGCCGTCCTGCTGTGCAGCACCGGTTCGTCGCGGCTGGTCGCCGAGTCGACCGTCGTACCGATCCGGCCGGGGCGTCTGCGGACCTGGCTGACCGAGCAGATCCTCGGGGCGCGGGCGCCGCTCGGGCCGGTCACGCCGATCGCCCGCCGAATCCTCAAGTACGGGACGATGGGGCCGGGTTCGGCTCCGCACATGGTGGAGGCGTGCGCGCGGATCGTGCACGCGTGTCCGCGCAAGGTGCGGTATGCCTGGTCGCAGGTGCTGGCTCTGCTCGATCTCGACCACGGCGTACGGGAGTTGAGGGTGCCGACGGCCGTTGTCGTCGGTACGGCGGACCGGCTCTCGCCGCCCGTGCACGCGCGGGCGTTGGTCGCCGCGCTGCCGAACTGCGTGGGCTCGACCGAGCTGCCGGGCGTCGGCCACATGAGCCCGGTGGAGGCGCCCGAGCTGGTGAGCAGCCGGATCCGGGAGCTTGTGACGACGTACGCAACGATCAAGGAGGGCGCATGAGCAAGGTCAGCCTCGAAGGACAGGTCGCCGTCGTCACGGGCGCCGCGCGCGGTGTGGGCGAGCTGCTCGCGCGGAAGCTGTCGGCGCGGGGGGCGAAGGTGGCGCTGGTGGGGCTGGAGCCGGATGCGCTGAAGCAGGTGTCCGAGCGGCTGCACGGCGACAGCGATCACTGGTACGCCGACGTGACCGATCACGAGGCGATGGCGCGGGTGGCGGGGGAGGTGAAGGAGCGCTTCGGGAAGGTGGACATCGTGGTCGCGAACGCCGGTGTCGCCACCGGAGGGCCGTTCGTGGACTCCGATCCGGAGGCATGGCGGCGGGTGATCGAGGTGAACCTGATCGGGTCCGCCGTGACCGCCCGTGCGTTTCTGCCTGTTCTGATGGAGAGCAGGGGATATCTGCTGCAGATCGCGTCGCTGGCCGCCATGACGCCCGCGCCGATGATGACCGCGTACTGCGCGTCCAAGGCGGGGGTCGAGGCGTACGCGCACAGTCTGCGGGCCGAGGTCGGGTACAAGGGCGTGCGGGTCGGGGTCGGGTATCTGTCGTGGACCGACACGGACATGGTGCGCGGGGCCGACCAGGACGAGGTCATGCGGGAGCTGCGGCAGCGGCTGCCCTGGCCGGCCAACAGGACGTATCCGCTGGGGCCGGCGGTGGACCGGATCGTGGCCGGGATCGAGCGGCGGGCCGGCCATGTGTACGGGCAGGGGTGGCTGCGCGGGATGCAGGGCGTGCGGGGCTATCTGCCGGGGCTCATCGGGACGGTCGGGCAGCGGGAGATGCGGCGGTTCGGGGCACGGTTGGAGGGCATGCGGTCGGGGCTCGTCGGTGCAGGTGGGGCGGCTGATGAGGCGGCTCGGGCTACGCACCGTAACTGATCGAAATGCGCGCATTGTTCCGACGTGTGAATCTGGTCGAGGCCCCGAACAGGGGCTCTTCCCCCACCCCCACGGGAGTGAACCCACATGGGTATGAAGGACAAGTTCCAGGACCAGTCGGAGCAGTGGCAGCAGCAGGCCAAGCAGAAGGCCCAGCAGGGCAAGGAGCAGGGCCAGCAGCGCGGCCGACAGGGCCAGGACCGCGACCGTATGCGTGACGAGGAGCCGGAGCGACTCCAGCGGGAGGAGCAGGACCGGTTCGACGAGGACTACGACGCGTAGCCGGTGCACTTGGCTTTGGCCGAGTTGACGTGGGGCGCCCTGTGTTTTGGGGCGCCCCACGTTCGGTTGAGGCAAGAGGCAAGAAGCAAGAAGCAAGAAGCAATAAGCAAGAGGCAAGAGGCAAGAGGCAAGAGACTGCTGGGCGCCCTCAGGGAGTGGTGCGGGGCGGTAGCTTCGGCCTCGACCGGTCCGGCACATTGCTGTAGTCCGGTGGCGTCGCCGGAGGGTTCGTTTCCAGTAGGTCCACCGCCAACCGCACCGCGTCGTCCAGTTGGGCGTGTCTGCCCTCCGCCCAGTCCAGGGGGGTGCGGAGGATTTCCAGGTCCGGGGTCACCCCTCTGTTCTCCACGCCCCAGCCGTACGCGTCGAACCACGCCGCGTTCATCGGCACCGTGATCACCGTGCCGTCGCCCAGACGGTGGCGGCCGGTCATGCCGACCACTCCGCCCCAGGTGCGCTGGCCGATGACCGGGCCCAGTCCGAGGAGCTTGAAGGCTGCGGTGATCATGTCGCCGTCGGAGGACGTTGCCTCGTCCGCGAGAGCGACCACCGGGCCGCGTGGGGCGTTCGAGGCGTACGACACCGGCTGAGCGTTTCTCGTCAGGTCCCAGCCGAGGATCGTGCGGGTGAGCTTCTCCACCACCAGTTCGCTGATGTGGCCGCCCGCGTTGCCGCGTACGTCCACGATCAGGGCGGGGCGCGAGACCTCCATGCGCAGGTCCCTGTTGAACTGGGCCCAGCCCGAACCGCCCATGTCCGGGATGTGCAGATAGCCGCAGCGGCCGCCGCTCAACTCTCGTACGACCGCACGGCGTTTGGCCACCCAGTCCTGGTAGCGGAGGGGACGTTCGTCGATCAGGGGGACCACCGCCACGCGGCGTGAGCGGCCTGCCCCGCCCTCGGCGGGGGTGAAGGTGAGCTCCACCGTTGTGCCGCCCGCGCCGGCCAGCAGAGGGTACGGGCCCGTCAACACGTCCACCGGGCGGCCGTCCACATGGGTCAGGACGGCGCCCTCGCGGATTCCCGTGCCCGCCAGTGGTGATCGTGCCTTCGAGTCCGACGAGTCGCCCGGGAGGATCCGCTTGACCACCCAACCCTCCTCCCTGCGCACGAAGTTGGCGCCCAACAGGCCCTGCCGGCGCTGGTAGTGGGGTGGGCCCTCGTCGCGGCGGGCCGCGGTGACGTAGGCGTGGGAGGTGCCCAGTTCGCCCAGGACCTCGCGGAGCAGGTCCGCGAACTCGTCGGGGGAGGCGACCCGTTCGACCAGCGGGCGGTACTGGTCCAGCACCGCGTCCCAGTCGACCCCGCACATCCCCGGGTCCCAGAAGTACGCCCGGATCAGCCGGCCCGCCTCCTCGTACGACTGGCGCCACTCCGCCGCCGGATCGACCTCGTGCAGGATGCGGCGCAGGTCGATCCAGACCGTCGTGTCGCCGTCTCCGGATTCGGCGGAGGGGACCGCGCGGAGGTCGTCCTCGTCGACCACCACCAGCCTGGTGCCGTCGCCGCTCACCGCGAACCAGTCCAGGTGGTCCACGAGTTCGGACTTCTTCGCCTTGCTGATGTTGAAGTACTCCAGCGTCGGCCGGCCGCTGGTGTCGTCCGGGTTGGCGAACGTCTCGCCGAGCGCGCCCGAGATGGGCCAGCGCAGCCAGACCAGACCGCCGCCCGCCACCGGGTACAGCGCCGAGTACTTGGAGGCGGTGACCGGGAAGGGGGTGACCCGGTTCTCCAGGCCCTCGATCTCGACGGTCACCGCGCCGTCGCCCTCCTCTTCCTCCACCGGGTCCAGGCCTCCGGCGGCCGGCCGGCCCTCCGGCGTCAGCGCGAAGGGGGAGGGCGTGGCCGAGGACAGGGGGACGAGGTACGGGCGGCAGCCCAGCGGGAAGGACAGGTCGCCGGTGTGGACGTCGTAGACGGGATCGAAGCCGCGCCACGACAGGAACGCCAGGTAGCGGCCGTCCCGTGTGAACACCGGATTCTCGTCCTCGAAGCGGCCGTTGGTCACGTCCACGATCAACCGGTCCTTTATGCGGGCCATCTTGATCTGGCGCAGGGAGCGGCCGATCCCCGGGTGCGACCATGTCAGCCATGCCCCGTCCGGCGAGAACGCCAGGTCCCGTACCGGGCCGTTGATCGAGCGGATGAGCTCGGTGACCTCGCCGCTGGAGTCCTCCGTGCCCGCGGCGGCAGCCGCATCGTCGGACACAGTGATCAGAAGCACCCGTCCGTCGTGCGCGGCGATGGCGATGCGCTCGCCCTGCGGGTCGGAGACCAGCTCCAGCACCCGGCCCAGTTCGCCGGAGGCCAGGCGGCGAGGCTCCCGGTCGCCGGTCGCGCGGGGCAGGTGGGCGATCTCGACCGCGTCCTCGCCCTCCGCGTCGGTCACGTACGCGACCTGGCCGACCGAGCCGAGCATCTCGGGGAGCCGGACCCGTACCCCGGGAGTGTCCGTGATCGTACGAGCGGGTCCGTCGCGGTGGGTCAGCCAGTACAGGCTGCCGCGTACGACGACGGCGCTCGCACGGCCCGTCTCGTCGACCGAGATGCCGTCCACGTGCTGGGCGGCCGGGACCTGGTACGGCCGGCGTCCCGCGCGCGGACCGCTCGGCCGTACGTCGAGCTTCCGTGCCTCGGCGGTCAGGTCGTCGACGATCCACAGGTCGCCGGCGCACTGGTAGATCACCCGGGTACCGTCGCTCGCGGCGTGCCGGGCGTAGAAGGCGTCGTGGTCGGTGTGGCGGCGCAGGTCGGAGCCGTCGTGGGCGCAGGAGTAGAGGTTGCCGACGCCCTCGTGGTCGGAGAGGAAGGCGATCCGGCCGCCCACGAACATGGGGGAGTGGAGGTGCCCTTCGAGGTCGGGGAGGAGGCGGTCGCCGTGCAGCCAGAGTCTGCCCATCGCGCCGCCGCGGTAGCGCTTCCAGGCGGCCGGTTCGTGGGGCGGGGTGCCGGTGAGCAGGAGGGTTCTGCGCTCGCCGTCGATCTCGGCGACCTGGATGTCGGAGACCGGGCCCCAGGGCAGCTTGCGGCCGGGGTCGCCGTCGGGGGAGACCTTGTAGGCCCAGGTGAAGTAGGAGAAGGGCTCTCCGTGGGAGGCGACGGCGAGGATGGTGCCGCCCCTGCCTCCCTGAGCCGGGGTCCAGCCGCAGACCTGGGTGTCGGCCGACCCCCAGTGTGTGAGCTGTCTGCTCGGGCCGCCGTCCACCGGGACGACGTGGATCTCGGGGACCAGGCTTCGCCAGCTCGTGTACGCGATCGTGCCGCCGTCCGGCGAGAAGCGCGGGTGGCCGATCTTCGTACGGTCGACGGTGAGGCGCCAGGCACGGTCCGGGCTGTCCAGACGGGCCAGCCAGAGGTCGTCCTCGGCCACGAAGCACAGCAGGTCGCCGCTCAGGTGCGGCAGGCGCAGATAGCTCACCTCACCATGCTTTTCCGGCACATGGAGCCGGGCAACTTGTGCACGCTTCTTATGTGCGCTTCACGATCGTGAGACAGCACACGTACGAAACGGTTTCGTTTCGCTTGGTCTCGGGGTATGTTCATGGTGGTACGAAGAAGGAATGTCCCGAGCGGGAAGGTGAGTCGCATGACTGAGGTCGCAACGGCGCGTCGCAGTCGGATCACGCCCGAGCGTGAGGCCGAGTTGTACGAGGCCGTGCTCGACCTGCTCCGGGAGGTCGGCTACGACGCCCTCACCATGGACGCCGTGGCGGCCCGCACCAAGTCCAGCAAGGCGACGCTCTACCGCCAGTGGGGCGGCAAGGCCGAGCTGGTCGCCAAGGCGGTGCGGCACAACAAGCCGGGCTCGTCGGAGGCCGTGGACACCGGGTCGCTCCGCGGTGACCTGCACGCCCTCACCCTGCGGTCGGACGACTGCGAGATGGAGGCCAACTCCGCCCTGATGCGGGGCCTGGCCATGGCGATCCACAGCAACGAGGATCTCCTGAGGGCGTTCAAGGAGCACCTGATGGAGCCGGAGATGGCGGAGTTCCGTACCGTCCTGCAACGGGCGGTCGCCCGGGGCGAGGTCCGCGCGGACAACCCGGCGATCGACTTCATGGTGCACATGATGATCGGGGCGTTCGCCGCCCGCGGAATGATCGACGAGCAGCCGCCGACCCAGTCCTTCCTGATCTCGTACATCGACGCGGTGGTCCTACCCGCCCTCCGCGCCTGACACCTCCCCACCCCTCTCCCCTTTTCACCTGACGTCACCGCTCAAGTCGTCGGGACGGTCACCCCTGCCTCCCCGCCGGGCTGATCACCCCTGTCCTCCATGCCCACGACCTGACCGGGAGTCACGTCTCCATGGCCACGTTCCTCTATAAACTCGGCCGCTTCGCCTTCCGGCGACGGCACTTCGTCGCCCTGTTCTGGGTGGCGCTGCTGACCCTCGCGGGGGCCGGCGCGGCCAGCGCCCCCGCCGCCGGCTCCACCTCCTTCTCGATCCCCGGCACGGAAGCACAGAAAGCTTTCGACCTGCTGGAACAGCGCTTCCCCGGCTCCAGCGCCGACGGCGCGACCGGCCGGATCGTCTTCAAGGCGCCCTCCGGCGAGAAGATGACCGACGCCGACAACAAGGCGATCGTCGAGAAGACGGTGAAGGAGCTGTCCGACGGCTCCGAGGTGACCTCCGTCGCCGATCCCTACACGTCGAACGCCGTCAGCAAGAACGGCACCGTCGCCTACGCGTCCGTCCGCTACGACGTCTCCGGCATGGAGCTCAAGGACGTCTCCCGAAACGCCCTGAACGAGGCCGCGCAGGACGCACGGGACGCCGGGCTGACCGTCGAGATCGGCGGCGACGCGCTGCAGGCCGGCGCCGAACCCGGGGCGGTCGGCGAGATCGTCGGCCTCGCCCTCGCGGCCGTCGTCCTGGTCATCACCCTGGGCTCCCTGGTCGCGGCCGGACTGCCCCTGCTCACCGCGATCATCGGCGTGGGCATCGGCGTCTCCACCATCACGGCACTGGCCAAGACACTCGACCTCGGTGACACGACGTCCACCCTGGCGCTGATGATCGGCCTGGCGGTCGGCATCGACTACGCGCTGTTCATCGTCTCCCGCTACCGCGGCGAGCTGGCCGAGGGCCGCTCCCGCGAGGAGGCGGTCGGCCGCGCCACCGGCACGGCGGGCTCGGCGGTGGTCTTCGCGGGCCTGACGGTCGTGATCGCACTCGCGGGCCTCGCGGTCGTCAACGTACCCATGCTGACCAAGATGGGTCTCGCGGCGGCGGGCACGGTCGTGGTGGCCGTCCTCATCGCGCTCACCATGATCCCGGCGATGCTCGGATACGCGGGCCGGAAGGTCAGGCCGGCGGGCGAGAAGCGCCGCAAGAGCAAGGCCGACGCCCCGAAGAAGCCCGGTCTGGGCGAGCGCTGGGCCAGCTTCGTGGTCCGCCGCCCGGCCGCCGTACTGCTGCTCGGCGTGGTGGGCCTGGGCACGATCGCGGTCCCCGCCACCCAACTCGAACTGGGCCTGCCCGACGACGGCTCCCAGCCCACCTCCACCACCCAGCGCAGGGCGTACGACCTGTTGTCGGAGGGCTTCGGCCCCGGCTTCAACGGCCCCCTGATGATCGTGGTCGACGCCAAGGGCAGCGCCGACCCCAAGGCGGCGGCCACGAAGGTGTGCGACGACATCAAGGGCCTCAAGGACGTCGTGACGGTGACCCCGGCGGTCTTCAACAAGGCCGGCGACACCGCGACGATCACCGTCATCCCTGCGTCCAAGCCGTCCTCGACCCAGACCGAGGACCTGGTGCACACGATCCGCGACAAGGGCGCGGACATCACGTCGGCCACCGACGCGAAGGTCCTCGTCACCGGCACCACGGCGATGAACATCGACTTCTCGCAGAAGCTGAACGACGCGCTGATCCCGTACCTGGCCCTGGTGGTGGGCCTGGCCTTCTTGCTGCTGATCGCCGTCTTCCGCTCGATCCTCGTCCCCCTGAAGGCGGCGCTCGGCTTCCTGCTCAGCGTGCTCGCCGCGCTCGGCGCGGTGGTCGCGGTCTTCCAGTGGGGCTGGCTCGGCGGCCTGCTGGGCGTCGAGCAGACCGGCCCGATCATGTCGATGATGCCGATCTTCATGGTGGGCGTGGTCTTCGGTCTCGCGATGGACTACGAGGTGTTCCTCGTGACGCGGATGCGCGAGGCGTACGTCCACGGCGAGTCCCCCGGCCAGGCGGTGGTGACCGGCTTCCGGCACAGCGCACGGGTCGTGGGCGCCGCCGCGGTCATCATGATGGCGGTCTTCGGAGGCTTCATCTCCTCCAGCGAGTCCATGATCAAGATGATCGGCTTCGGCCTCGCGATCGCCGTCTTCTTCGACGCGTTCGTGGTCCGCATGGCGATCGTCCCGGCGGTGCTGGCGCTGCTCGGGCGGCGTGCCTGGTGGCTGCCGAAGTGGCTGGACCGGGCGCTGCCCAACGTGGACGTCGAGGGTGAGGGCCTGAAGGACCTGGGCGACGGCGACGCGAAGGGGAAGGACGCGGACGAGGACGAGGACCGGGAGCTGGTGCGCGCGTGACGGCCTGAGGGCCTGAGACGCTGAGGGCCTGAGGGCCTGAGGGCCTGAGGCTCGCCGGATTCCGGGCGGCCTTCCGAGCTGAGGGGGTGTAGCGGGCTACACCCCCTGTTCGGGAGGCCGCTCCCTCGTTGCGGAGGGCCGTCGCCGGGATCGTGGATCACGTAGCCGGATCCCCCTTTGGAAGGCCCCTCCCGTGAAGCACGCCAAGCCCGTGAAGCCCGTCAACTCCTCCCCCCTCGCCCGCGTTAAGCGGTTCGTCGCCGACCTCGTCCTCTGGCAGCTCTTCGTGGTCGGTCTGGCCGCGAGCACGGGTGCGGGTGCCGTCATCGACGGCCACACCCAGAAGAACATCGTCACCGCCGTCGGCGCGGTGGTCGCGCTGCTCGCGGGTTCGCAGATCGCGAAGAAGCCGAAGATCAAGGCGTTCCTGGGCCGACCCGGGACGCTGTGGTTCCTGTTCCTCTTCAACGGCGCGACCGCGGCGGCCATGTACGTCACCATGGACGGCATCAAGGGCATCCTCGGCGCCGCGATGATGGGCCTTGTGTCGCTGGGGGCGGCCGGTGGGCTGGTGGCGGGCCGCCGGAAGCGGGCGGAGGCGACTGTCAGTGGTGGGGTCTAGCCTGCCGGGCATGACCACACTTCCCGCACGACCCCACACCGCCCTGCTGGTGATCGACGTCCAGCAGGGCGTCGTGGCGTCCGCGCACGAACGGGACGCGGTAGTCGCCAACATCGCGGCGCTCGTCGACAAGGCCCGCGTGGAGGAGGTTCCGGTCGTCTGGGTCCAGCACTCCGACGAAGGCCTGCCGAAGGACAGCGAGGACTGGCAGTACGTCCCCGAGCTGCCGCGCCGCGCATCGGAGCCCCTGATCCACAAGAACTACGGCGACTCCTTCGAGGGCACGGACCTGGAGGAGGCCCTGGCCGCTGCGGCAGTCGGCCACCTGGTGGTGACCGGCGCGGAGACGGACGCGTGCATCCGCTCCACGATCCACGGCGCGTTCGTACGGGGCTACGACGTGACCCTGGTCGCCGACGCGCACACGACGAACGACAACAGCGAGTGGGGCGCGCCGACGCCGGACCAGGTCATCGCCCACACGAACCTGTACTGGCGCTGGCAGGGGGCGCCGGGCCGGACGGCGGCCGTCACCGAGACAAAGGCGGTGACCTTCGGCGACTGAGCACCTCACCGGGGCGACGTCCCAGGACCCCGGACCTCGACCGCCGGCTCCGCCCGGTCGATCCGCGAGCTCGATGCCGGCTCCCGGGGTGACACAGCGCGGCGGTGAGGAGCTCAAGCGGTTCCGCGTCCGGCACGACGGCTGCTTCGTGGAGGACGACGAGGACTTCGAGCGGTGGTCGGGCGGGTGTCGGTGAGCTCGGCACGGAGGGTGCGGGCCCACGACGTGGCTGGGGGCGCGAACGCGCCTCGCAGGGCGTGACGAGTCGCTGGCCGGTGGTGGGATGTGCGGGCGTGGGACGGAGGTGCGGCCGGCCCGTGGGAACTCGGTCGCGTGCCCCGTACACCGGCCGCTAGCGTGCCGTGCATGACGACCGCCGACATCACCGACAGCTCCGGAGCCCATCCCCGGTTCGCGGACGCCCTGCGCGCACTGGGTCTGGACGACCTGCACAGCCGTATCCGCCGCTTCCCGGACGCGACCCGCACCGCCGCCGAGGCCGCCGCGGCGATCGGTTGCGAGCTGAGCGCGATCTGCAAGTCGCTGATCTTCGCGGCGGACGGCGTCCCGGTGCTGGTGCTCATGGACGGAGCCTCGCGGGTGGACGTCGAGCGGGTGCGGCAGGAACTCGGCGCCGAGAAGGTGACGCGGGCCAAGGCGGACGTCGTACGGGAGACGACCGGGTACGCCATCGGCGGGGTGCCGCCCTTCGGGCACCGTACGAAGACACGGGTGTTCGCCGATCGGTCGCTGCTTGAGCACGAGGTGGTGTGGGCCGCGGCCGGAAATCCGCACGCCGTGTTCCCGATGGAGCCCAAGGACCTGGTCGCCCACGCCGGAGCCACCCTGGTGGACGTGCGCGAGCGCACCTCGTGACTCCGCTGGTCGCCGCGGCCGTCCTGTTCGCCGCGGTCACCCACGCCAGCTGGAACGCGATCGCCCACCAGATCACCGACAAGCTGGTCGGCTTCACGCTGATCGCGGGCGGCGGCATGCTCATCGGGCTGGTGATGGCACCGTTCGTGGCGTTCCCGGCGGCCGCGGCATGGCCGTATCTCCTGGTCTCCGCGGTCATCCACGTCGCCTACTTCGCCCTGCTCATGCGGTCCTTCCGGCTCGGCGACTTCGGGCAGGCGTACCCGATCGCCCGAGGCACCGCGCCCCTGGTGGTCACCCTCCTCGCCGCCGTCTTCGCCCACGAGGTGCCGAACGGCTGGGCGGCCGCCGGTATCGCCCTGTCCTGCGCGGGCCTGACCGGCGTCGCGGTGTGGGGGCTGCGCGGAAGCCGGCCGAACTGGGCGGCGATCGGCGCGGCACTCGCCACCGGCCTGACCATCGCCGGCTACACGGTCGTGGACGGACTGGGCGTACGGGCCTCCGGCTCCTCCCTCGGGTACATCGCCTGGCTGATGGCGGTGGAGGGGGTCGTGATCCCGTCGTACGCGCTCTACCGCTGGCGCGGTCAATTCACCGCTCTGCTACGGCCGTTCGCAGCCGTCGGCCTGCTCGGCGCCGCCTTGTCCGTGGCGGCGTACGGCCTGGTCCTGTGGGCCCAGACGAAGGCCGAGCTCGCGCCGATCGCGGCCCTGCGCGAGTCGTCGATCATCGTGGGCGCGGCGATCGGGGCGGTGTTCTTCAAGGAGCGGTTCGGGGCGCCGCGGATCGCTGCTGCGGGGCTGCTGGTGGTGGGGATCGGGCTGATGCTGCGGGCCGGGTAGGCGGCTGGTTGCTGGTGGCTTGCGGTCTGCGGCCTGCGGTCTGCCGCCTGTGGCTTGTGGCTTGTGGCTTGTGGCTTGTGATGGTTGTAAAGGATGCCTTGACGGCGATGGCCTGTAAAGGCATCCTTTACGTATGGCCGAACCCTCGCCGTCCCTCTCCGAGTTGAGCGCCCTGCTGGCCGAGCGGACCTCGGTCCTGGCCGGGGCGCTGGGCAGCCCGCTGGCGCCGCCGGCCTATCTCGACCTGGTCCGGCGCTCCAGGGACGTCGACGACATGGCGGAGCAGGTGCTCCGGCTCTGCGTGCAGCAGGCCCGGGACGCCGGACACACCTGGCAGGAGATCGGGGACCTGCTGGGCGTCACCCGCCAGGCCGCCTTCCAGAGGTTCGGCAAGCCCATCGATCCCCGGACGGGAGCACCCATGGACAAGACGGTGTACATGACCGACGCCGCCGAACGCGCCGTCGCCATCGTCACGGACGTCCTGGACGGCCGCATGGACCGGGCCCGGCAGTCCTTCAACGACGAGGTCCTGGCCGCGTTCACCGACGAGGTGAGGGGCAGCGGCCTCGCCACGGTCGCCGGACTGGTCGGCGCCTTCGAGGGGTTCGGCGAGGCCGAGCCGTTCGTCCGGCGCATCGGCGACCACACGGTCGTCGACGTCCCGCTGCGTTACGAGGCCGGTGACATGAAGGCGCGGGTCGCCTTCGGTACGGACGAGAAGGTCGCCGGCATCTTCATCCTCGCGCCGGAGACACCGTGACACTCTCGATCTGGGCGGCCGTCGTGCCGTTGGTGGCGGTGGTTCCGGCCGTCCTCTGCATGGTCGACATCGCCCGGCACCCGGACACCCGGACCCTGACACCGCAGGCCTGGCTGGCCATCTGCGCGTTCGGGAACGTCTTCGGTCTCGTCGCCTATCTGAAGTACGGCCGCGACGAGGGCCGGTAGAGCGAAGAGAGCCGAGAGCCGGTCGTCCGTCAGTGGTGCGTACGGGCCCGCCGAGGAGCACCCTGGAAGCAGGTGTTCCGGAGGTGATCGTCATGATGCACACCACTGTGGGATGGCACATCGAGCTGGAGTTCCGGGAGGACGAGCAGCACACGGAAGCGGTCGCGTTGGTCCGGCTGCCCGACGGGACCGAGGTACGGGCACACGGACACGCGGCCCGCCACCACACCGACTCCAATCAGCCCAGGGTGGGCGAGGAGATCGCCGGCGCTCGGGCGCTCAACGAGATCGCGATGCAGCTGCTGACCAAGGCGCACGGGGAGATCGACTCGGCGTCGGGGCGGACGTCGCACCCGATCAACGTGTAGTGCACAGTGTTATGTCACATATCACATGTCACATAGCACTGAGCTCTACGGTGTCACCACGCCCCGTACCGCCCGCACCAGCGCCTGCGCCCGCGGGTCCGCCGTCACGCTCTTCCTGAATCCGTTGGTCACATAGCCGAAGGCGATGCCCGACTCGGGGTCGGCGAAGCCGAGCGCGCCGCCGCGGCCCGGGTGGCCGAAGGAGGTGGGGGCGAGGAGTGGTGAGGCCGCTCCGTGCAGCATGTAGCCGAGGCCGAACCGGGTGTGCACCACCAGTACACGGTCCGGCCCGGCGCTGCGCTCGGTGCGGGCCAGCTCGACCGTCTCCGGCGTGAACAGGCGTGTCCCGCCGTCCACTTCGCCGACGAGGGACGCGTAGAAACGGGCCAGGCCGTCCGCCGTCGCGATGCCGTTGGACGCGGGGAGCGCGGCGGCACGGTACGCCGGGTCGTTCTCGTCGGGGAGCGGCGTGATCGCGGCGAAGGCGCGGCGGGTGAGGGAGGCGGGGTCGGCGTAGGCCTCGGAGACGGCGCGCTTGGGGCGGGTGCGCAGGCCGTTCGGGTCCACCGGCGGGTCGTCGAGCTGGGCGACCCGGCCGACACGCGCCTGCTCGGCGTACGGCAGCCCGAGCCAGAAGTCCGCCCGGACCGGGCTCGCGATCTCGTCCGCGATCCACTCACCGATCTCGCGCCCGGTGATCCGCCGCACCAGCTCGCCGGTCAGCCAGCTGTACGTCTGCGCGTGATACCCGTGGTCCGTCCCCGGCTCCCACACAGGCGTCTGCGCGGCGACCGCCTCGGCGCCGAGATCGGGGTCGGCCGCCTGGGCGGGCGTGAGCGGGGTGTCCAGTACGGGCACGCCGGTCCGGTGTGCGAGCAGATGCCACACCCGCGTCCGCTCCTTGCCGGCCGCCTTGAACTCCGGCCAGTACTCACCGACCGGCGCGTCCAGGTCCAGCTCTCCACGCTGGTGCAGCAGCAGGAGTACGGCGGCTGCGACGCCCTTGGTCGCCGAGCGCACGATCTGCGCGGTGCCGTGCTGCCAGGGCTCGATGCCGTCGACGTCCTTGGTGCCGCCCCACAGGTCGACGACCTTGTGCCCTTCCCGGTAGACGGCGACCGCCGCGCCCCGGTCCTCGAGTTCCGCGAAGTTCCGTACGAACGCTTCCCTGACCGGTTCGAAGCCCTCGGCGACCGCCCCGTTCACGTCCACGTCCGTGCTCCTCCTGCCTGCGAGTACTCCCTACTCACCCAAGCAGAATCGTCACGTCGATGTTCCCGCGGGTCGCGTTCGAGTACGGGCAGACCTCGTGGGCGGCATCCACCAGCTTCGCCGCCACGTCCTGGTCGAGGACCGGGAGCGAGACACTCAGGGCGACCGCGAGGCCGTAGCCGCGCTGCTTGTTGGGGCCGATGCCGACCTTCGCGGCGACCGTGGAGCCGGTCAGGTCGTAGCCGGAGCGGCGGCCGACCAGGACCAGCGCGTTGTGGAAGCAGGAGCTGTAGCCGGCCGCGAACAGCTGCTCGGGGTTGGTGCCGTTGCCGTCGCCGCCCAGTTCCGGCGGCATCGCGACCGTCAGCTCGAGCAGCCCGTCCTGACTGGTGACATAGCCGTCCCGGCCACCGTGTGCGGTCGCCTCGGCGACGTACATGATCTTCGTGGGTCTGGTGTCCGGGCGGGTGTCGACAGCGAGGTCGTCGCTCGTGGCGCTCATGGCTGGCCCCCCATAAGGAATGCGCGCGAGTACATCGTGCACAAGGTACTGGCCGGTAGGTAGGTCGGGAATTACCGGGGGGTAGCAACCGGGGGTAACAGGAGGTCGCAGGGGTGCGCGGACGGGGCGTGCGCGCCGTCGGTAGGGGTGTGCGGCGTTGACGGGGGCGCGCGGCGGTCTCGTGCGCGCCGTCAGTGGGAGCGCTCGGCTGCCTCGTGTGCCCTCTCTGCGAGCTTCCGCAACTCCTCGCGCAACCTCGCGACCTCCTCGCCGCCGAGGCCGGTCGCGGACAGGAGCGCGCCGGGGACGCACGCCGCGCGCTCCCTCAGTTCCTCTCCGCGCCCCGTGCACGCGACGAGCACCGAGCGCTCGTCGTGAGCCGCGCGCTCCCGGCGCACAACTCCGGCGCTCTCCAGCCGCTTGAGCAACGGGGAGACCGTGCCGTAGTCCAGCCGCAGGGCCCCCGCCAGTTCCTTCACCGTGGTCTCGCCGCGCTCCCACAGGACGAGGAGTACGAGGTACTGCGGGTAGGTGAGGCCGAGTTCCTCCAGCACCGGACGGTACGCGGCCGTTACCGCGCGCTGGGCCGCGTAGAGCGCGAAGCACAGCTGGTCGTCGAGCAGGAGCGAGCCCTCGGCCGCCGTATGGTCCTCGTTCGTCACGCGCCCATTGTCACGGACGGGACGTGTCCGCCGTCACCGAACGGGGATCGAAGCCGAACGGCAGCTCCAGCCGGTGGGCGCGCATCAGGGCGTCCTCGGAGAGGAGTTCGGCCGTCCTGCCGTCCGCGGCGATGACGCCCTCGCTGAGGATCAGGGAGCGCGGGCACAGTTCCAGGGCGTAGGGGAGGTCGTGGGTGACCATCAGGACCGTCACGTCCAAGGAGCGCAGAATGTCGGCCAGTTCGCGGCGGGAGGCGGGGTCGAGGTTGGAGGAGGGCTCGTCGAGGACGAGGATCTCCGGCTCCATGGCGAGGACCGTCGCGACGGCGACCCGGCGGCGCTGGCCGAAGGAGAGGTGGTGCGGGGGACGGTCCTTGAACTCGCCCATGCCGACCTGCGCCAGCGCCCGGTCGACCCGCGCCTCCAGCTCCGCGCCCTTCACGCCGGCCGCGGCCGGCCCGAACGCCACGTCCTCGCGGACCGTCGGCATGAACAGCTGGTCGTCCGGGTCCTGGAAGACGATGCCGACCCGGCGCCGGATCTCGGCCATGTGCCGCTTGCCGACGGGCAGTCCGGCGACGATCACCGTGCCCGCACCGCCGGTCAGGATGCCGTTGAGATGGAGTACGAGGGTCGTCTTGCCGGCGCCGTTCGGACCGAGCAGCGCGACCCGTTCGCCGCGCTCGATGCGGAAGTCGACGCCGAACAGGGCCTGGTGGCCGTCGGGGTAGGCGAAGGCGAGGCCGGAGACCTCGAGAGAAGCGGCGGCAGTACTCACAGGGTCCATCCCAGCAGGCAGACGACGAGGGCGGCGACGGGGAGCGCGAGGGCGTACGACCACTGCGCGCGGGATGCGGTCACCTCGTCGATGACCGGCATCGAACCGGCGTATCCACGGCTGACCATGGCCAGGTGCACGCGCTCCCCGCGCTCGTAGGAGCGGATGAAGAGGGCGCCCGCGCTCTTCGCGAGCACCCCCCAGTGCTTCACGCCGCGCGCCTCGAAACCGCGCGACTCCCGCGCGATCCGCATGCGCCGCATCTCGTCGGTGATGACATCGCCGTAGCGGATCATGAAGGACGCGATCTGGACGAGGAGGGGCGGGAGCTTCAACCGCTGCAGTCCGAGGAGCAGTTCGCGCAGCTCGGTGGTGGAGGCCAGCAACACCGACGCGGCGACGCCGAGCGTGCCCTTGGCGAGGACGTTCCACGCGCCCCACAGGCCGTTCACGCTCAGGGACAGCCCCAGGACGTCCACCCGCGCGCCCTCCGCCACGAACGGCATCAGCACCGCGAACGCCACGAACGGCACCTCGATCAGCAGCCGTTTGAGGACGAACCCGGCGGGCACGCGCGCGTGGTACGCGACGACGCCCAGGAGGACGGCGTACAGGCCGAACGCCCACATCGCCTCCCGGGGCGTCGACACCACGACCACCACGAAGGCGAAGGTGGCCGCCAGCTTGGTGTGGGGCGGCAGGGCGTGCACGGGGGAGTGCCCGTGCCGGTAGAGCCGGTGTGCGTGTCCCGCGCCCATCTCAGACGGCGCTCGTGCTGGTGGGGGAGACGTCGGGCGTACGCCTCTGGCGTACGGCCCAGAAGACCGCGCTCCCCGCGACCACCGTCACGCCCACGCCGATCACGCCCGCCAGCCCCCCGGACAGGCGGGCGTTCTCGACGTCCTTGACCCCGTAGTCGGCGAGCGGGGAGTCGGCCGACGCGTGCTGCTCGGTCTTGCTGTCGATGCCCTTGTCGCGGGCGACCTTCTCCAGGCCGTCGGGGTCGGCGGAGGCATAGAAGCTGACGAAGCCCGCGAGGAGCAGGGAGGTCGCGAGGCCGGTGATCCACAGCGCGCGTCGCGAGGTGCGCGCCGCGACGGGCGTCGCGCGCGCCTCATCGGGCGCCGGTACGTCCACGAGCACGCCGTTCACACGCAACTTGAGTTTCTGCGCCAGACCACGCGCCCCGTGCACGAGATCCGGGCGCACGGCGATCACCGCGCCCACCGTCAGCGCCGTGATCGCCGCCTCCCCGATCCCGATCAGGACGTGCACGCCGATCATCGCGGTGGCGACCTTGCCGATGGAGACGTCGGTGGTGCCGCCCACGGCGTAGATGAAGGTGAACGCGACCGAGGCGGCCGGCACCGACACCAGCGCGGCGACGAAGGAGGCCACGGTGATCGAGCGGCGTCCCCGCGGCAGCACCTTCACCAGGACGCGGAAGACGGCGTACCCGACGACCGTCGTGACGATCGCCATGTCGGTGATGTTCACGCCGAGCGCGGTCAGGCCGCCGTCCGCGAAGAGAATCCCCTGCATGAGCAGGACGACGGACACGCACAGCACACCCGTACAGGGGCCGACGAGGATCGCCGCGAGCGCGCCACCCAGCAGATGGCCGCTGGTCCCGGCGGCCACCGGGAAGTTCAGCATCTGCACGGCGAAGAGGAACGCCGCCACCAGTCCGGCCAGCGGCGCCGTCCGCTCGTCGAGCTCCCGGCGCGCGCCGCGCAGGCTCACGGCGACGGCGGCTGCGGCGACCACGCCGGTCGCGGCGGAGGTGGGCGCGTCGATGAATCCGTCAGGCACATGCACCGTTCGATGATAGACGCTTATTGCGAATACTTTGCAAGAGCTAGACAGTTGTCGGCTCTGTCTGCGAGTCGTCCCACCCCAAGGGGCGCGACCCGGAAAATGTGCGACATTGGAGAGGGGTGGACGCACAGCTTCCACACAGGTCACGCAGCGTGAGAGGGCCGTCACGATGTCTGTAGTCGAACAGTACGCACGAGCCCACATCGTCACGGATGCCGCGATACCGGAGGACGAGACGATCCCTGTCGTCCTGCGCTACGACTCCGAGGCCGACCCACGTTCGGTACGGGTCGACCTGCCCGGGACGCACGAGTGGACCTTCTCGCGCTCGCTCCTTGAACAGGGCCTGCGTGCCCCGGTCGGCAGCGGAGAGGTCCGTGTCTGGCCGTGCGGCCGGGTGCAGGCCGTGGTCGAGTTCCATGGAGCGCAGGGCGTCTCGGTGGTGCAGTTCGAGACGAAGGCCCTGCTCAGGTTCCTGCGGAGGACGTACATGGCCACCGCATCCGTGACCCGCTGAAGCCGATCAGCCCATCTTGAGCAGCGCGGCCACGATCGGCCCCGCGGTGTCACCGCCGTGACCGCCCGCCTGCACCACGCCCGCCGCCACGAGGTCGCCCCGGTACGCGGTGAACCAGCCGTTCGGTTTCTTCTGGCCGTCGACCTCGGCCGAGCCCGTCTTGGCGCCGACGTCGCCGGTGACCCCGGACATCGCCTTGGACGCCGTGCCGTATCCGGCCGTGTACCGCATGACCTCCTTCAGCCAGCCCTGGGTCTGGGACGACATGGTGCGCGAGGCCTTGGCCAGCGTGCGCTTGTCCACGTCGGGGGAGACCAGGTACGGCTGACGGAAGACGCCCGACTCGACCGTGGCCGACACCGAGGCCATGTTCAGCGGGTTCATGCGCACCCCGCCCTGCCCGATCAGCGAGGCACCCATCTGGGCGCCGCTCTGCACCGGGACGGAGCCGTCGAAGGTCGGGACGCCGATGGCCCAGTTGTTCATGCCGAGGCCGTAGACCTGCTGGGCCTCCTGCGTCAGATCGCTGTTGGAGAGCTTCGGGGCGAAGTTGATGAAGGCGTTGTTGCAGGAGGCGCCGAAGCTCAGCATGAAGCTGCCCTGCTTGATCTCGGAGTCGTCGTCGTTGTGGAAGGTCCACCCGGCGAGCTTGTACGTCTTGGGGCAGGGGTGCGACGAGCTCGGAGTGACGAGCTTCTTCTCGAACAGCATCGTCGACGTGATGATCTTCATCGTGGAGCCGGGGGCGAGGGAGCCCTGGAAGGCCACGTTGAAGGTGCGGCTGTTGTTCGCCACGGCCAGGATCTCGCCGGTCGACGGACGCATGACGACGACCGAGGAGCGGGCCTTCGCGGCGACCTGACGCTCGGCCGCCGCCTGGAAGGTCGGGCTCAGCGTCGTCTTCACCTTGCCGGGCGTGCCCTTGGTCAGGGTCAGCAGCGTCTTGTCGGAGAGCTTGGCCTTCTGCGACGCCTTGCCGCGCACCACGTCCAGCTCGACGCCCGCCCTGCCGCCGGCGATCTTGCCGTACTTCTCGCGCAGGCCGTCCAGGACCGGGCCCAGCGACGGGTACTTGGCGGTCGTCAGCTCGCCGCCGTCACGGTCGTAGGCCTTGACCGGGGGCGTGCCCGACTCGCCCGTGACCAGCGTGTCGCCGTCCTTGAGGTCCGGGTGGACGACGGCGGAGTGCCAGTCGACCTGCGGCTTGCCGGTCTCCTTGTTCCGCACGACCGTGAGTGAACTCTCGTACGCGAGCGGCTTGCTGTCGCCCTTGTAGGAGACCGTGCCCTTCACGGAGAAGGGGACCTTGTCGCCGGTGCGGGTGCCCGGGGTGAGGGTGACGCCCGTGACGTGGGCGTCCTTGGTGTAGCCGGTGAGGAGGGTGGTGGCGGCCGTGGTGTCGTTCGTGACGGCCGCCGCCTGGGCCACCTTGCCGGTCTGCCAGCCGGTGAGGAACTTCGTGGCCGTCGTCTGGACCTCGGTCGCCGACAGCGGGCCGGTCTTGACGTGCTTGTGGTCGGCCGAAGAGGACGCCGTGCCGGCCCGGTCGTCGGCCGATGCCCCGCCGCCGTACAGCGCGTAGGCGCCGAAGCCGGCGCCGCCGACGACCACCACGGCGATCATCCCGCCGAGCACGGCGGGCTTGGTCTTCCGTCGCTCGGCGACGCGCCTTCTGTTGCCCACAGCTTTCGTTCCTCCGCGTGTTCCCCAGGGTCCCCGTTGCCCTCATTCATCCCAACGACGGCAACAGCCTAGAGTCCCGTCCTCGGCCGGTGACGTCAGCCTCCGGTTCGTAGCACAGCTGCGACAATCGGGCCCGCCGCGTCGATGCCGTGGCCGCCGTCCTGGGTCATGGCCGCGGCCGCGATGTCATTGCGGTAACCGGTGAACCAGCTGTTGGACTTGGACTGTCCGTCCACCTCGGCGGAACCGGTCTTCGCGCCGATGCTGCCGCCCAGGTCGGCCATCACGCCGGCCGCGGTGCCACTGGTCGCGGTGCGGTTCATCATCGCGCGCAGCTGCTGGACCGTACTCGCGGACAGACCCTGGGCGGTGGCGATCTCGCGGTCGTCGAGCTTCGGCGACACGATGATCGGCTGGCGGAAGCGGCCCGTCATCGCGGTCGCCGTCACGGACGCCATGTTCAGCGGACTCATCTGCACCTGGCCCTGGCCGATCATGTTCGCCGCCGTGTCGGGGCCGCCGGAGGCGGGGACCGAGCCGTCGAAGGACGGGATGCCGGTCTTCCAGTTGTCGCGGCCGAGCCCGAAGCGGTTCTGCGCCTCATAGGTGAGGGAGTCGACCTTCACCTCGTCCGCGTACTTCACGAAGGCCGTGTTGCAGGAGCGGGCGAAGCTGTCGGCGAGGGTGGCCTTCTCGTTCGGGGCCATGCCCTTGAGGTTGTGGAAGGTCTGGCTCTGCCACACCGCCTCGTTCGGACAGGGCGCCGGGCCGTTCATGCTGGTGATGCCGTTGTCGATGAGCGTGGCCGCGCTGATGATCTTCATCGTTGAGCCGGGGGCCAGCCGGCCCAGGAAAGCCGCGTTGAAGCCGTCGTCGCGGTGGTTGGCGACCGCCAGGACCTCGCCGGTGCTGGGCTTGACGGCCACGACGGACGACTCGGCGTACTTCGCCACCGCCTTCTCGGCCGCCGCCTGCGCGCCCGCGCTGAGCGTGGTGTGCAGCTTGCCCGCCCTGCCCTCGGCGAGCGTCAGCAGGGAGGTGTCGGCCGTGCCCTGCGCCTCGTGGTGGATCGACAGCTCGATGCCGGGCGTACCGCCCGCCTGGTCGCCGTACTTGGCACGCAGCTCGTCCAGGATCGGCCCCAGGGAGGGGTACTTGTCCTTCGTCAGTGCGACACCATTGCGGTCGACGGCCTCGATCGGCGCGCTCGCCGCCTCGCCCGTGACCAGCGTGTCGCCCTTCTTGAGCTGCGGATGGACGACCGACGGCTGCCAGTCGACCAGCGCCCGGCCGGTGGTCTTTCCGCGTACGACGGTCAACTCGCTCCTGTACGACAGGGGCTTGGACTTCCCGTCGTACGACACCGTCGCCTTGACCGTGTAAGGCACCGTCGCCCCGCTCGCCGTGCCCGGCGTGATCTTCACGTCCTTGATGTGCGCGGTGTTGCCATAGGACGTCAGCAGCGGTTCGGCGGTCGCGGCGTCGTTCGTGTACGTCGCCGCCCGGGCGCCGTCGCCCTTCGACCAGGCCGCGAAGAACTTCGCCGACGTCTCCTTGATCTCGTCCTTGCTCGGCGGCCCGGTCTTCACGGATGTGCCGTTCGAACCGCCGTCGCCGTTCAGCGCGGACACCACGTTGTACGCGCCGTACCCGGCGCCGCCCACCATCACAGCGAAGACGCTGCCTATGACGGCGGCCTTGACCCCCTTGCCCATGAAGGGCCCCCTCCCCGTTACCCCGTTGGTCCTCGCACTGTATGTGGCCCAAGGGGGAGCTGTGAGGAGAGTTTCGGCAGTTGTCCGTTCGAGGGCGCGGAAGGTCCGCTATACCCAGGTATCGATCCACATACGTGAACGCCAGTCGTCGATCGGGATCGCCGTGCCGGTGTACAGGGGCCAGAAGTAGATGAAGTTCCAGGCGATCAGCAGGACGAGCACCCCCGCGCCCGTCGCCCCGGCCACCCGCCGTGTGTCGCTCGACCCCGGCGGCCCGATGATCGCGCCCAGCAGCATCGCCACGGCCAGGCACAGGAACGGCACGAAGACGACGGCGTAGAAGAAGAAGATCGTCCGCTCCTGGTACAGGAACCAGGGCAGATACCCGGCCGCGATGCCGCAGGCGATGGCGCCGGCCCGCCAGTCGCGGCGGAACAGCCAGCGCCACAGGACGTACAGGATCGCGAAGCAGGCCACCCACCACAGCAGCGGTGTGCCGATCGCCAGGACCTCGCGGGCGCACTTCTGGCCGGCGTCGGCGGGGCAGCCGTCGGAGCCGGGCGAGGGCGACTCGTAGAAGAACGAGACCGGGCGGCCGTCGACGATCCAGCTCCAGGGGTTGGACATGTACGTGTGCGGCGAGTGCAGGTTGACGTGGAACTCGTAGACCTCGTGCTCGTAGTGCCACAGGCTGCGCAGCCAGTCGGGCAGGAAGGTCCAGCTGCCGCCCTTGCCGTCGGTGGCGGCCCAGTTGCGGAAGTAACCGCCCGAGCCGTTGGCGGGGGAGAGGATCCAGCCGGTCCAGGAGGCGAGGTAGACGACGGCCGCGACCGGGATCATGGCCGCCGCGATCAGGGTGGCGGGCAGCGCCGCCAGGTACGGGCGCCGGGCCCCCGCCACCTTGCGGGAGCCGACGTCCCACAGGACCGTCAGCACGCAGAACGCGGCCAGGATGTAGAGGGCGTTCCACTTGGTGCCGATGGCCAGGCCCAGCATCAGGCCCGCCAGCCAGCGCCAGGGACGCCACCCCAGGCGGGTCTTCTCGGCGATGTGGGCGTCCGGTCGGACGAACCCGTCGGCGTCCGGCGGCAGCGCGGCCGCGAGTTTCTCGCGCGCCTTGTCGCGGTCGATCACCAGACAGCCGAAGGCGGCCAGCACGAAGAACATCAGCACCCCGTCGAGCAGTGAGGTGCGGCTCATCACGAAGTGCAGCCCGTCCACCGCCATCAGCCCGCCCGCGAGGCAGCCCAGGAAGGTCGAGCGGAAGATACGGCGGCCGATCCGGCACAGCATCAGCACGGACAGCGTGCCGAGCAGCGCCGTCATGAACCGCCAGCCGAACGGGTTGAACCCGAAGACCAGCTCGCCCAGCCCGATCACGTACTTGCCGACCGGCGGGTGCACGACATAGGCCGCGTCCGCCGGAAGGGTGACGTGTCCGTGCGAGTTGATGATCAAGTCATTGACGTTCTTGTCCCAGTTGACCTCGAAGCCCCGGTGGACGAGCGCCCAGGAGTCCTTCGCGTAGTACGTCTCGTCGAATATCACCGAGTCCGGGCTGCCGAGGTGCCAGAACCGCATCACGCCCGCCATCAGTGTCACCAGCAGCGGACCGACCCAGCCCGACCAGCGCGCGATCCGCTCGGCCAGTGCCCGTGGCACGCCCAGGATCTGCCACATCCGCGGACTCGGCCGGACATACGGCGGCACCAGGCGCTCGCGGACGTCGCTTCTGGGCTCGGCCGTGTATCCGAAACGGCGCAGCCGCTGCTGCCACGACGGCCGCTGGTCTTCGAGTGCCTGGCCTGGCCGGGTGTCCGGGGAGGACGCGGTACTGGTCACCGCGCCATCGTAGGGAACCGTTCTGTGTGAGTCCCGTGCATGGCAGGTAAGGGTTGCGATGCGTTCCCTTGTGCACGCCCCCGTGTCCGCCCCTGGGAGGATGGGGGCGTGACTGGAACCCTTGTCCTGGCAGGTACCCCCATCGGCGACATCGCGGACGCGCCGCCCCGGCTCGCCGAGGAGCTCGCGGGGGCGGACGTCGTCGCCGCCGAGGACACGCGCCGGCTGCGGCGGCTGACGCAGGCGCTGGGCGTCACGCCCAAGGGGCGCGTGGTGTCGTACTTCGAGGGCAACGAGACCGCCCGTACGCCAGAACTGGTCGAGGAACTCGTGAACGGCGCACGGGTCCTGCTCGTCACCGACGCCGGCATGCCGTCCGTGTCCGACCCCGGCTACCGGCTGGTCGCGGCGGCGGTGGAGAAGGACATCCGGGTCACGGCCGTCCCGGGTCCGTCCGCCGTGCTCACCGCACTCGCGCTGTCCGGGCTGCCCGTGGACCGGTTCTGCTTCGAGGGCTTCCTGCCGAGGAAGGCGGGCGAGCGGCTGACGCGGTTGCGCGAGGCCGCCGAGGAGCGGCGCACGCTCGTCTACTTCGAGGCCCCGCACCGGCTCGACGACACCCTCGCCGCGATGGCCGAGGTGTTCGGCGCCGAGCGGCGGGCGGCCGTCTGCCGGGAGCTGACCAAGACGTACGAGGAGGTCAGGCGGGGTCCGCTGGAGGAGCTGGCCGCGTGGGCCGCCGAAGGCGTACGGGGTGAGATCACCGTCGTCGTCGAGGGGGCGCCCGAGAAGGGGCCCGGAGAGCTGGACGCCGCCGAGCTGGTGCGACGGGTACGCGTGCGTGAGGAAGCGGGGGAGCGGCGCAAGGAGGCCATCGCGGCCGTCGCGGCGGAGGCCGGGCTGCCCAAACGGGAGGTGTTCGACGCGGTTGTGGCCGCGAAGAACGACGCTTCCGCGGGTGGTTCGTGAGGCTTTCGTGAAGTGCGCCACACCCCCTCTGAGCAGGGCGCATCTCTCCTGAGCGCGCGCCCCACGGGACGGCAAAGGGCTGTCGTGGAAAGCAAAGCCCTGACCGCTTTCCCGGGGGTGGTATGGCAAGGAAAGTCCAAATCGGATCCAACAGTCGACAGCCCTGATGCGCTCGCGAGGCCGGAAGCGTCTTACTGGACGAAGGGACGCACCGGTCCCTTTGTCCAGCAGCTAAGAGGAGCTGGCATGAGCGAGATCGCAGGGCAGACCGGCCTCCGTGGTGCGGCGACCGCAGTCGTGCACGAGTCGTATTCCTTCGCCTGCATGCGTTGCGGCAGCGGCTGGGAGCAGTCGTACGAGATAGAGCACCACAGGGACGCCGAGGGCCACGAGTTCGTGATGTACGTGGCCGGCGGCCAGGTCGTCCCGTCTCCGCTGTCCAGGCCGACGTGCCAGAACTGCGACAGCCACGTCGTACGGATCATGCGGCCGGGGCAGGTCTCCTCGGCGCACGACGCGGCGCACGGACCCCAGCGGCACGCCCCGCAGGCCGGACCCGCCCAGGCGCCGGAGGGCGCCGGGGGTGCGGAGGCCGGGGCGGTCAAGGAACCTCACCACTGGCACCTCTCCGATCTTCTGCACCCCTTCCACCGCAAGGCGAGCTGACAGCTCCGCGAGCCGGGACGGCGTGCCCCTTTCGTAGGATCGGGGCATGCCCTCCTCCAGCTCCAGCAGCGCCGGCGGTTCCCGCGCATCCGGCGCCTCGCGTGACAAGAACGCGGCGCCGCCGCTCCCGGAACCCCTCCGGGTGCCCGTCGCGGACTCCCACACCCACCTCGACATGCAGTCCGGCACGGTGGAGGAGGCGCTCGCCAAGGCCGCGTCAGTGGGTGTGACGACCGTCGTCCAGGTCGGCTGCGACATACGTGGCTCCCGGTGGGCCGCCGAGACCGCCGCCGCCTTCGAGAGCGTCCACGCGACCGTCGCCCTCCACCCGAACGAGGCCCCGCGCATCGTCCACGGAGACCCCGACGGCTGGTCCCGCCAGGGCGCGCGGCAACCGGGGGGCGCGGGGGCGCTCGACGAGGCGCTCGCCGAGATCGATCGCCTGGCCGCACTCCCGCAGGTCAAGGGCGTCGGCGAGACCGGCCTCGACTACTTCCGCACCGGGCCCGAGGGCAAGGAGGCGCAGGAGCGCTCCTTCCGCGCCCACATCGAGATGGCCAAGCGCCATGGCAAGGCGCTGGTCATCCACGACCGCGAGGCACACGCGGACGTGCTGCGCGTCCTCAAGGAAGAGGGCGCCCCGGAGCGCACCGTCTTCCACTGCTACTCCGGCGACGCCGGGATGGCGGAGATCTGCGCCCGCGCCGGATACTTCATGTCCTTCGCCGGCAATGTCACCTTCAAGAACGCCCAGAACCTGCGGGACGCCGTGGCGGTGGCGCCCCTGGAGCTGCTTCTGGTGGAGACCGACGCGCCCTTCCTGACGCCCGCGCCGTACCGCGGACGGCCCAACGCCCCGTATCTCGTTCCGGTCACGGTGCGCGCCATGGCCGCCGTGCGGGGTATCGACGAGGACGCGCTGGCGACAGCTCTCGCCATGAACACGGCCCGCGCTTTCGGTTACTGACCCATAACGCACTACTGTGCGTAGCCGCGTCGCTTTGGAGAGTGACGGACGCTCCGCTAGGTTCTGTGGCTCGATCCGGACCCCTCTGGACCCCTACGGCCCCTGGAGCGTGTCGGCGTGAGCAGCTCGCAGTACGAGACGTATGAGGAGTACGCCCGCCCCGCGGCGGAAGCGGCGGAAGCGGCTGGACACCGGCCGCCCGTGTACGACGGTTTCGACGTGCACAGTGCGCGGACGGTGGCCTTCGGGATGTCGGGGGCGTACGACGACACGTATGCGCCTGCGTATGAGGTGCGAGGTGTCCATGAGGCGCGCGCGACGCCCGAGGCGGCGCTTCCGCGCCAGGCGGGGCGCGCGGTGAGCAAGGGGGCGCTCGATGGTGGTGCGCGCGCCGGGGTGAGTGGGCGGGGCGCGCGTCGGCGCAAGCTGTGGAGCACCGGGCGTGCGGACAGTTCCGTGCGCCGTCTGCTGCCGCAGGCGCTGGTCGTCGCGTTCCTGGCCGGCGGTACCACCGCGTTCGTCGCCAAGGACAAGGCGATCGAGCTGACGGTCGACGGCAAGCCGCGCACCCTGCACACCTTCGCGGACGACGTGGACGAGCTGCTCGCGCAGCAGGGCGTGGACGTAGGGGCGCACGACGTGGTGGCGCCCGCCCCCGGTTCGGCGCTCGCCAGCGGCGACGACGTGGCGGTGCACTACGGGCGCCCCGTGCGGCTCACGCTCGACGGGCGCCGGCACGAGGTGTGGACGACGGCGCACACGGTGCAAGGGGCGCTGGTCCAGCTGGGGGTGCGTGTGGAGGGGGCGTACATGTCCGTCTCGCGCTCCCAGCCCATCGGACGCGCCGGGCTCGCGCTGGACGTGCGCACCGAGCGTTCCGTGACGGTCATGGCCGACGGGCGGGCGCGGACCGTGCGGACGAACGCGGCGACCGTGCGGGAGGTGGTCGAGGAGTCCGGCATCACCCTGCACGGGGAGGACACGACGTCCGTACCGGGCGACAGCTTCCCGCGCGACGGACAGACGGTGACCGTGCTGCGGGTGACCGGCGCGGAGGAGATCCGTGAGGAGCCCATCCCGTTCGAGACGGAGCGGACCGACGACCCGACCCTCTTCAAGGGGACGGAGGCCGTCCAGCAGGCGGGCCAGGTGGGGCTCAGGCGGGACACCTACGCCCTGCGGACCGTCAACGGGGTCGGGCAGAAGCCGCGCAGGACCGGTTCCGAGGTGGTGCGCAAGCCGCGGAAGCAGATCGTGAAGGTGGGGACGAAGCCCCTGCCGACGTCCGTGCAGGGCGCGGACGGGCTGAACTGGCACGCGCTCGCGGCGTGCGAGTCGGGCGGGCGGCCGAACGCGGTCGATCCCTCGGGGACGTACGGCGGGCTGTACCAGTTCGACACCCGCACCTGGCACAGCCTCGGGGGCAGCGGCCGCCCGCAGGACGCGACGCCGGAGGAACAGACGCTTCGCGCGAAGAAGCTGTATGTGCGGCGCGGGGCGAGTGCCTGGCCGCACTGCGGGACGCGGTTGCGCGGGTGAGGGTGCGGCGCGCGGGCCGCTGATGGGCGCCGCTGTCCGCAGCAGGACCGGCCGGTCCCGCCCCGTACCCTTGTCCCGTGAGCAGCAACCCCGCCCCAGACGCCCTCCTCGGGCCCGCCGACGTCCGTGAACTCGCGGCCGCGCTCGGCGTGCGTCCCACCAAGCAGCGCGGTCAGAACTTCGTGATCGACGCGAACACGGTCCGCCGTATCGTCCGCACCGCGGAGGTGCGGCCGGACGACGTGGTGGTGGAGGTCGGCCCGGGGCTCGGTTCGCTCACGCTGGCGCTGCTGGAGGCCGCCGAGCGCGTCACCGCGGTCGAGATCGACGACGTACTGGCCGGCGCGCTGCCCGCGACCATCGCGGCCCGCATGCCGGAGCGCGCCGAGCGTTTCGCGCTGGTCCACTCCGACGCGATGCACGTCACCGAGCTGCCGGGCCCGCCCCCGACCGCGCTGGTGGCGAACCTTCCGTACAACGTCGCCGTCCCCGTCCTCCTCCATATGCTCGACACCTTCCCGAGCATCGAGCGCACCCTCGTCATGGTCCAGTCGGAGGTCGCCGACCGCCTCGCCGCCCCGCCCGGCTCGAAGGTGTACGGCGTCCCGTCCGTGAAGGCCAACTGGTACGCCGAGGTCAAGCGGGCCGGCGCGATCGGACGCACCGTCTTCTGGCCTGCCCCGAACGTGGACAGCGGCCTCGTCGCGCTGGTCCGCAGGGCCGAGCCGATCAAGACCACCGCCTCGAAGCGCGAGGTGTTCGCCGTGGTCGACGCGGCCTTCGCCCAGCGGCGCAAGACACTGCGCGCGGCACTCGCCGGCTGGGCGGGGTCGGCCGCGGCGGCGGAGACGGCCCTGGTCGCCGCGGGGGTGTCGCCACAGGCGCGCGGCGAGTCCCTGACCGTCGAGGAGTTCGCGCGCATCGCAGAGCACAAGGAGCCCGGTCCCCAGTGAGTGTCACCGTCCGTGTCCCGGCCAAGGTCAATGTGCAGCTCGCGGTCGGTGCCGCCCGGGCCGACGGGTTTCATGAACTGGCCAATGTGTTTCTCGCGGTCGGGCTCTACGACCACGTGACCGTGACGGCGGCCGACGAGCTGCGCGTCACCTGCGAGGGGGCCGACGCCGGCCAGGTGCCTCTCGACCGTACGAACCTCGCGGCGCGGGCCGCGATCGCGCTCGCCGGGCGGCGCGGTATCGAGCCCGCCGTGCACATCCACATCGCCAAGGACATCCCGGTCGCCGGCGGTATGGCGGGTGGCAGCGCGGACGGCGCGGGTGCGCTGCTGGCCTGCAACACGCTGTGGGGGGCGGGCGCCTCCCAGGCCGAACTGCTCGCCATCTGCGGGGAGTTGGGCAGCGACGTGCCGTTCAGTCTGGTCGGCGGGGCGGCGCTGGGCACCGGGCGCGGCGAGCAGCTGCGCACGCTCGAAGTGGGCGGCACCTTCCACTGGGTGTTCGCGATGGCCGAGCGGGGGCTGTCGACGCCGGCCGTGTTCCGGGAGTTCGACCGGCTCGCGGAGGCGCGGGACGTCCCCGAGCCCGTGGCCTCGCGGCCGCTGCTGGACGCCCTCGCGAAGGGCGACCCGGACGCGCTCGCCGCCGCCGTCTCCAACGACCTTCAGCCCGCGGCCCTCTCGCTCTTCCCGGAACTCGCCGACACCCTCGAAGCGGGCCGCACCGCGGGCGCCCTCGCGGCGCTGGTCTCCGGCTCGGGCCCGACGACGGCTTTCCTCGTACGGGACACGGAATCGGCGCTCAAAGTGGCGGAGGCGCTGGGGAGTTCGCGTACGTGCCGGTCGGTACGGACGACTTCGGGACCGGCACCCGGCGCGACCGTGCTCGACGCCTGACCGATCCAACTCCTCGACAGCGGAACCCAGTTGCTCACAACCGGCGTCCGGCGTCCCTCTGGAACCCATCTGACCTGCATAAATATGCATGTCAGGTGTAACCTGCGCCAATCCCGCCGGCGGACGTGCTGTGCGCGGCCGTCGTCGAGGTCGACAACGCGCACCGGGTGCAGATCTGGGTGGTGCCGAAGGTCTCCGTGGTCGGCGGCTCGGTCGCCGACGTGATCCATCTGCTGGCCGAACTGGTCGAGAACGCGGCCGCGTTCTCCCCGCCGAGCACCAAGGTGCAGCTGTGCGCGGCACGCATGCGTGACGGTGTTCTCATCGAGGTCGAGGACAGCGGCTTCGGCATGAACGAGGAGGCCCTCGCCGAAGCCAACCGCAAGATCCAGTCCGACAAGGTCGACCTCCTCGACGCCAAGCAGATCGGCCTGTTCGTGGTCAACCGGCTGCGCGAGCGGCAGGGAGTCAGGGTCGAGCTGCGTGCCTCGCCGAACGGCGGGGTGACGGCGGCCGTGTTCCTCCAGGGAGAACCTGGTGCGCGACGACATGCCGGTGGCCGAACACGCGGTCGGCGGACGCGGGTTGGCCCCCGCGGCGGCGCTGATCACACGGCGGCGGACGGGCGGGGCCGGGAGCGCGCCGGCGTAGGGATCTTCGCCCGATCTCCACACGGATGTACTGCAACCGCAGTACGGGTGGGACGGGTGGGACGGATAAGGTCCATTGATACTTCAAGCGCTTGCTGTTGCGCGTACGACCTCTGCACAGCCGAAGGATCACCTCGTGCCCCAGTCCGAACCCCCCACCCCCACCCACCGTCGCAAGCGGTCCCTGTCCCGTCGTGGCGCGATCGGCGCCGGCGCGGCCGTGGCCGGCGCCGCGGCCCTGACCCCGGCGGTCTTCGCGGCGACCGACTCCGGCTCCGACAGTTCCGGCAGCTCCGGCAGCGCCGACTCCGGTACGACGCCGGAGCAGTTCCCGGCGACCCGCTCGGCCGCCGCCACCGGTACCGGTACTGCCACCACCTCCTTCGCCGCCTCCTACGTCGGCCTGCGCTGGAGCGGCGCCCAGGACGGCGCCGCCATCCGCTTCCCGGGCGACTCCGCCTTCCAGCAGCTGAGCGGCGGCTGCGCGACCGTCGACGGCGGTGGTACGGCCCTGGTGGCGGCCGGCAACGCCAAGACGTACGAGGTGAAGGCCGACAGCGGCACGACGGACGTGCGTTCGCTCGCGATCGACCCCGCTCGCGGCCCCGGCCGCACCTTCCAGGTGCCGTCGGAGCCGACACGCGTGCGTGGCGTGCGCTATCTGTCGCGGCCCGCCTGGGGTGCCGACGAGTCGAAGCGGTACAAGAACGGGCAGGTCAACTCGCCCGAGAAGTACTACGCGTTGCAGACGATCACCGTCCACCACACGGACACCCCGAACAGCGACCCGGACCCTGCGTCGACCGTCCGCGGGATCTACGAGTACCACGCGGTCACCCTGGACTGGGGCGACATCGGCTACCACTTCCTCATCGACGAGGTCGGCACCGTCTACGAGGGCCGCTACTCCGGCGACGACCCGATCCCCGCCTTCGACACCGACGGCGACCTGGTCACCGCCTTCCACACCGCCGGCTTCAACTCCGGCAACCTCGGCATCGCCCTCATAGGCACCCTCGTCGACCAGGGCCCGACGGACGCGGCCAAGACCTCGCTGATCCGACTGATCAAGGTGATCTCCCGCTTCAAGGGCCTGGACCCCGCGGGAAAGACGACCTTCGTGAACCCGGTCAACGGCGTCACCAAGGACGTGAACACGGTCAGCGGCCACCGCGACTGGCTGCAGACCGACTGTCCCGGCCAGACGATGTACGACCTCCTGGGCGAGGTCCGGACGGCCGCGGCCCGCTGATCCGGGAGTTGTCCACAGGCTGACCTGCTCGGGGATCGGTCACCGACCGGCGCGCATTAGGCTGGGAGGCTGATCGACCCCCCTGGGCAGGAGAGTAATGGCCGTCAATCTGGTCAATGTCGAGAACGTCAGCAAGGTGTACGGCACTCGTGCCCTCCTCGACGGCGTGTCCCTCGGCGTCTCCGAAGGCGACCGGATCGGGGTGGTGGGTCGCAACGGCGACGGCAAGACCACCCTCATCCGGATGCTGGCCAAGCTGGAGGACACCGACACCGGGCGCGTCACGCACTCCGGCGGGCTGCGCCTCGGGGTGCTCACCCAGCACGACTCCCTGGACCCGACCGCCACCGTGCGGCACGAGGTCATCCGGGACATGGCCGACCACGAGTGGGCGGGCAACGCCAAGATCCGTGATGTGCTGACCGGGCTGTTCGGCGGGCTCGACCTCCCCGGCTTCCCACAGGGCCTGGACACGGTCATCGCGCCCCTCTCCGGTGGCGAGCGGCGCCGTATCGCGCTGGCCAAGCTGCTCATCGAGGAACAGGACCTGATCGTCCTGGACGAGCCGACGAACCACCTCGACGTCGAGGGCATCTCCTGGCTCGCCCGGCATCTGCGCGAGCGCCGCTCCGCGCTCGTCTGCGTCACACACGACCGCTGGTTCCTGGACCAGGTGTGCACGCGCATGTGGGACGTGCAGAAGGGCGACGTCTACGAGTACGAGGGCGGCTACTCGGACTACGTCTTCGCGCGTGCCGAGCGCGAGCGCATCGCCGCGACCGAGGAGGTCAAGCGGCAGAACCTCGTCCGCAAGGAGCTGGCCTGGCTGCGGCGCGGGGCACCCGCGCGTACGTCCAAGCCGCGCTTCCGCGTCGAGGCCGCCAACGAGCTCATCAAGGACGTACCGCCGCCGCGGGACAGCTCCGAGCTGATGAAGTTCGCGTCCTCCCGGCTGGGCAAGACGGTCTTCGACCTGGAGGACGTGACCGTCCAGGCCGGTCCCAAGGTGCTGCTCAAGCACGTCACCTGGCAGCTCGGCCCCGGCGACCGCATCGGCCTGGTCGGCGTCAACGGCGCCGGCAAGACCTCGCTGCTGCGGGCGATGGCGGAGGCGGCCCGGACCGAGGGCGAGAAGCAGCCCGTCGGCGGGCGCGTCAGCGTCGGCAAGACGGTCAAGCTGGCCTATCTCTCCCAGGAGGTCGCCGAGCTGAACCCGAACCTGCGGGTCCTGGAAGCAGTCCAGCAGGTGCGGGAGCGCGTCGACCTCGGCAAGGGGCGCGAGATGACCGCCGGGCAGCTGTGCGAGACGTTCGGCTTCAACAAGGAGAAGCAGTGGACGCCGGTCGGCGACCTGTCGGGCGGTGAGCGCCGCCGACTCCAGCTGCTGCGGCTGTTGATGGACGAACCGAACGTCCTCTTCCTCGACGAGCCCACCAACGACCTCGACATCGAGACCCTGACCCAGCTGGAGGACGTCCTCGACGGCTGGCCCGGCTCGATGATCGTCATCTCCCACGACCGGTTCTTCGTCGAACGCACCACCGACCGGGTGTTCGCCCTGCTCGGTGACGCCACCCTGCGGATGCTGCCGCGTGGCATCGACGAGTACCTGGAGCGGCGCCGGCGGATGGAGGAGGCGGTCGCCGCTTCCTCGCCGGTCGCGGTGAAGGCCGTGCCCGAGGACGGCGTCCCGCAGAGGAACGCCGCCGACCAGCGCGCCGCCAAGAAGGAACTCCAGAAGATCGAGCGGCAGTTGGACAAGGTCTCCGAGCGGGAGACCAAGCTGCACGCCCAGATCGCGGAGAACGCCACGGACTTCGCGAAGGTGGCCGAACTGGACGCCGAACTGCGGGACTTGGCCGGTCAGCGCGAGGAGCTGGAGCTGCGCTGGCTGGAACTCGCCGAGGACGCGTGACGGGCGAGTGCAGGCGCGCACGGGGCGCGTAACGACGGCATCACGGGCCGGTCGTCCCTTGGGAACAGGGGGCGGTCCGGCCCGGTGCGTTGTCGGTCCCGAGTGATAGAAAGGGCCGCCTGAGAACTTTCTGAGTGCGACTCCGGGTCATCACGCACCTCGGGGCGTGGCTAGAAAACGGTCATCGAACGGGGGAAACGCGGATGACACAGCCACCCGACCAACCGCCGCCGGGGGGCTTCGGCGCGCCGCAAGGCCCACCGCAGGGCGGTTTCGGCGCCCCGCCGCCACCCCCGGGCCCGCCCCGGATGCCGCCGCCTCCACAGGTCCCGCCGCAGCAGGGTCACGGCTACCCGCAGCCGTCCCAAGCCCCGCAGATACCGCAGCCGCCCCAAGCTCCGCAGCCGCCCCGGACGCCGCAGCAGCCGGGAGCGTACCCCCAACAGCCGGGCGCCTATGGCCGACCCGGCGGCCCCTACGCCCAGCCGCAGCCCGGTGCTTATGGCCAACCCGGCCCGTACGGGCAGCCGCAGCAGCCGGGGCCGTACGGGCAGCAGCCCGTTTACGGCTACCCGCCGCAGCCCCAGTACCCCGGTGCGCCCGGCACCCCGCCCTCCGGCTCCGGCAACCCCTTCAAGGGCAGGCCCGGTCTGGTCGTCGCCGCGGTGGTCGCCGCGCTGGCCGTCATCGGCGGCACCGTCTACGCGGTGACCGGCGGGGACGACGGCAAGAAGCCGGTCGCCCGGCAGAGCGACGACCCCAAGCCCACCGCGTCCGGCACCTCGGGCGGCTCCGGCGGTGGCGGTTCCGACCCGGAGAACCTCAACTCGGGCCGCCGGCCGGGCGAGGCCAAGGTGCTCTGGTACAAGTCGCCGCCGGACGCGCCCGGTGCCGGTGCCGACGCGCCCGGCATGTGGATCACCGACAAGACGGCGGTGAAGGCGGCGTACAAGCAGGTCTTCGCCTTCGACGTGGCCGACGGCGAGCCGACCTGGGACGCCGTCAGGTTCCCGCAGAAGATCTGCTCGGTCACCCCGCGGAAGTCGGCCGACGACAAGATCGTGGTGGCCTACGAGAGCGGCAGCAGCCAGAACGCCAAGTGCAACATGCTCCAGCAACTCGACCTGAACACGGGCGAGAAGGGCTGGAGCCTCAAGCTCGCCGACGGCGCGCTGTTCGACAACACCGTCACCGTGTCCCTGACGGTCACCGGGAAGACGGTGGTGGCGGGGCGGGCGCAGTCCGGGGTGGCGTACGACATCGACAGCGGGAAGAAGCTGTTCGAGAAGACCAAGTACGGCAAGGCCTGTTTCCCGACCGCGTTCGCGGGCGGCGACAAGCTGGTCTCCGTCGCGTCCTGCGAGGCCGGCGAGACGAACGAGCACGACGAGATCCAGGAGCTCGACCCGACGACCGGCAAGGCCCGGTGGACGCAGAAGTTCGACAAGGGCTGGAAGGTCGCGCGCACCTACTCCGTCGACCCGCTCGTCGTCTACAGCACGAACGAGGACAAGAAGGCCTGGAACATCTCCACCTTCGACGCCAAGGGCGACTTCCGTTCCCAGGTCGGCTTCGACGAGAACTTCGCGCCCCAGTGCGGGTGGGCCATCCTCGCACGTGATCTGCAGGGCTGCGAGGGCGTGGCGGCCGACGCGAACACGCTGTATCTGCCGACCCAGGCCACCACCGGGCCGAACGAGATCGTCGCGATCAACCTCGCCAACGGCAAGGAGAAGTGGCGCGTCAAGTCCCCGGCGGACGAGTCGATGCTGCCGATCAAGGTGGAGGGCGGCAAGCTCGTCGCCTATGTGGAGCCGTCGTACGACGCGGGCGGCCAGGTGGTGGCGATCGCGACGAGCGGTTCCAGCCACACCCCGGCCAAGCTGCTGCAGAACCCGTCCACGACCGCGGACCTGGAGAGCGGCCTGTTCTCCAAGGCCTTCGACTGGGTCGACGGACGCTTCTACCTCTCGACCACCCGGGTCAGCGGCAACGACGACTCGAAGGGAAAGCTGATGCTCGCCTTCGGCAAGTGACGCCTTCCACGTGACCGTTCCCAAGTGACCTTTCCGTACAGGCACTTCACGCCGCCGCCCCGCCCCGACGGCCGTCCCCGCCCTCCGCTCACGAGGTACCCAAGCCATGACCCAGCCCCCACCGCCCCACCAGCCCCCACAGCAGGGCGGCTTCGGCCCACCCCAGGGCCGGCAGCCACCCCAACAGCCGGGCTACGGCGCCCCGCAGCAGCCCGCACAGCCGGGGTACGGCTACCCGCAGGCGCCCCCGCCACCACAGCAGCCGGGCTACGGCGCCCCCCAAGCCCAGCCGCCCCAGTCCCCGCAGCCGCCCTACGGCTACCCGGGGCAGCAGCCCGCCCCCTACGGCCAGCCCGCCGCGCCCTTCGGGCAGCAGCCCAACCCCTATGGGCAGCAGGCCGGTTACGGCTACCCGCAGGGCCCCGTTCCGCCGTACCCGCCCGCCGGGCAGCCCGGGGGCGCGGGGAAGAGCAAGGTGCCGGTGATCATCGTCGCCGCGGTCGCCGCCCTCGCCCTGGTCGCCGGTGGGGTCTGGTTCGCCACCTCCGGCTCGGACGGCGACAAGAAGGACGACACCGCCAGTTCCAGCGGCGGTACCGGCGGCAGCGAGGACACCGGCGGTGGGGGCGCCGACGGCAAGGGCGAGGAGAAGGTGCCCTCCGATCCCAGTGCCCGGCAGCTGTTCAAGCTGGCGTCGCCCAAGGTCGCCGGGACCACCGTCGTGTCCGGGTCATGGCTCACCGACAAGGCGTATGTGAAGAGCGGTGTCGCCGAGATCGACGGCTACGACCCCGACAAGGGCACCAGGCTGTGGACGATCAAGCTGCCCGGCCCGGTCTGCGAGGCCAGCGCCCACACCACCGACGACAACCGGACGGCCGTCCTCTTCCAGCCGAAGATGCCGGCGAAGAACAGCTCGGCCGGCTGCACCCAGGTCGCGGCGATCGACCTCGCCGCGGGCAGGAAGCTGTGGACGAAGACCGTCGACTACGACGGCCAGCCGATGAACTTCAGCAACGTGACCGTCAGCGCGAACACCGTCGCCGTCGGCGGCCTCACCGGCGGCGCCGCCTTCGACGTCGCCACCGGCAAGGCGCTGTGGGCCCCGAAGCCGGACGACAGCTGCCGCGACGCCGGATACGGCGGCGGCGAGAAGCTGGTCGCGGTCCTCAAGTGCGGCCAGTACGGCCAGCGTCAACTGCACATCCAGACCATCGACCCGGAATCCGGCGAGGTGATCTCGGAGTACAAGATGGCCAAGGGCATCGAGTACGCCGCCGTCGTCTCGACGAACCCCCTGGTCGTGGCGGCCGACGCCGGTGACACCGCGGGCGACGGCAGCGAGATCTCGGACTTCTACTCGATCGACGACAAGACCGGCAAGCTGATCACCCACATCTCGGCGCCGGGCAAGCAGTACGCGGCCCGCTGCGACTCCATCTCGGAGATCGAGGCGTGCACCGGACTCGCCGTCGGCAACGACCGGCTGTACATCCCGACGGAGGAGCACGACGGCACCGGGTACAGCCAGACCAACGAGATCGTCTCCTTCGACCTGGCCACCGGCAAGCAGACCGGACAGCGTGCCGACGCCGGCGACGGCTACACGATCACTCCGCTGCGCATGGACAAGGGCAACCTGATCGCGTACAAGCGGCCGCCCTACAACAAGGGTGGCCAGATCGTCAGCATCGACGGCGGCTCCTTCAAGGAGACCAAGCTGCTGGAGAACCCGGCGACGGGCTCGGCGCGGGCCGCGGAGGCCACCATGTCCCCGGACTACTCCGAGATCCTCTACGCGCAGGGCCACCTCTACATGGCCTCGCACTACGCCGACAAGGCGTCCAGCACAGGGGAGAAGTACCTGGCGCTCGCCTTCGGCACCGGCGGATGAGCGGCAGCGAGGGGTGCATCACCGACGGGTCAATCTTCAACGGTTGAATCACCCTTGAATGCGAGGAAAGCAAGATATTCCGTCGATCCGGGGCACTTCTCACCAGTAGGGGGAGCGTAACGTCGAACAAGCGTGTAGCTTCCGGGGGCATGAAGAGCGGGGGAGCCGGGAGGGGGCTCCTGTCCGCGCGGACCAGTGGGCATCCATAGTGGGGCATCGATGGAGATCCATTGGGGGGACTGGGGGGTTGCTCGATGGGAGTGCGGCTCATGGTGGTCGACGACCACCGACTGCTCGCCGAGGCGTTGGCCTCGGCGTTGAAGCTGCGGGGGCACCGGGTGCTCGCCGCGGCTGCGCCGGCCGCGGGTGCGGCGGAGCTGGTGATCACCCGCGCGCCGGAGGTGTGCCTGCTGGGGACGGCGACACCGGCCGAGCCGGGGATCTTCGACCCGGTGGTGAGGATCAAGCGGGAGCGTCCGCAGGTGGCGGTCCTGGTGCTGGGCCCGGTGCCCAGCCCACGCGGCATAGCCGCCGCCTTCGCCGCGGGCGCCTCCGGCTACGTACGTCATGACGAGCGCATCGAGGGTGTCGAGCGGGCCATCATGAAGGCGCGAGCCGGGGAGGCCGCGGTCGCCCCGCAGCTCCTCCAAGGAGCCTTCAGCGAGCTCCTCAACCCGGCCGCCCAGCCCGACGACGAGGGTCAGCGGCTGCTCCAGATGCTCACCCCGCGCGAGGTCGAGGTCCTGGTCCGGGTCGCCGACGGCGAGGACACCCGTCTGATAGCGGCCGGCATGGGGATCGCCCCGTCGACCGCCCGCACCCACGTCCAGCGCGTCCTGATGAAACTGGGCGTCGGCTCCCGCCTGGAGGCGGCGGCCCTGGCGGCCCGGACGGGCCTGCTGGACCGGGCGGGCCCGGTACCGCACGCGGTGCCGTCGGACGGCGCGGAGGCATAGGGCGCCCGCGGGGGCGAAAGGGGCGCGGGGAACTGCGCGAGCAGCCCCCACGCCCCCGCACCCGGCAGACTTCCGCAAGCGCAACGGCGCTACTCCGCCTCTTCCTCCTCCGGAGGAAGAGGCGGAGGCGTGGGCCGCAACTTCAGCCAGACCAGGAAGAACACGCCGAGCAGCAGCATCGCGATGCCGGTCCACAGGTTGATGTTGATGCCCTGCGCCTTGTCGATGGCGGCCTGGTCGTCGGTGATGCCGGCGATGGTGACGATGACGCCGTAGACGACGAACAGGCCGCCGATGATGCGCCGCAGGTCGAAGATGCGGGCCGCGGTGGTGGACTGCTTCTGGAGTTCGGTGACCTCGCGCTGGACGTCCTGCTCGGAGTATCCGGAGTGCTCGGAGTGCTCGGAGTGCTCGGGGCGGTCGGAAAAGTCGGACATGGTCTCTCCATCCTCCCGCGGTCAGAACGAGAACGGGATGTAGCAGGCGGCGGCGATGATCACCGCACCCCAGCCCAGCAGGGCCGGCCTGCGATACCAGGCGTCGTCGCCGGCGGCGGGGGGCTCGGTCATGCCGGGGGAGACGGTGCCGTAGACCAGGCCCTGGAGGTCCTCGGCCGGCTTGGGCCGGGTGAAGAGGGACACGGCGACCATCACCACCGCACCCGCCACGAAGCCCACGATCGCGGAGACGAAGTTGGCGCCCTGGTCGGTGGGGATGTCGATGATGCCGTGCTTGTAGATCCAGAAGTAGTTGACCATCGCCGAGACGGTGCCGGCGAGCAGGCCCCAGAAGCCGGACTTGACGGACGCGCGCTTCCAGAACATGCCGACGATGAAGACGACGAACATCGGCACGTTGAAGAAGGAGAACAGCGTCTGGAGGTAGCTCATGATGTTCGAGAAGGACGAGGCGAGGAACGCCGTGCCGACCGAGGCGGCGACGCCGAGCACCGTGATCAGGCGGCCGAAGCGGACGTAGTACGCGTCCTCGCGGCCCCTGACCACGTACCGGGACCAGATGTCGTTGGTGAACACCGTGTTGAAGGACGACACGTTCGCCGCCATGCCCGCCATGAAGGCGGCCAGCAGACCGGTCACGGCGATGCCCAGGACACCGTTGGGCAGCAGCTTCTGCATCAGGTACGGGATGGCGTGGTTGTACTGGTAGCCCGACTTGGCGGTGCCGAAGCCGGGGACCAGGGCGGCGGCCACCAGCCCCGGGATCATCACCAGGAAGACGATGAAGATCTTCGGGTACGCGGCGATCAGCGGGGTGCGCTGGGCCGCGGACAGGTTCTTCGCGGACAGTGCGCGCTGCACCTCGGCGAAGTTGGTCGTCCAGTAGCCGAAGGAGAGCACGAAGCCCAGGCCCAGGACGATGGTCAGCCAGTTGGCGCCCAGCGGGTTCGCGCTGCCGATGCCCGTGCCGCCCCACGCGGTGGTGAAGTTCGCGCCGTGGGTGGCGGTGAGCTTGTCGGTCAGGCCGCCCCAGCCGCCGACCTTCTTCAGGCCCAGCACGACGATCGGGATCAGCGCCGCCAGGATCACGAAGAACTGCAGCACCTCGTTGTAGATCGCCGACGACAGACCACCCAGGGTGATGTACGCCAGCACGAAGGCGCCGGCCACCACGATCGCCACCCACTGCGGCCAGCCCAGCAGCGCCTCGACGACGATCGCGAGGGCGTAGAGGTTCACCCCGGCGATCAGGATGGCCGCGAACGCGAACAGTGCCGAACTCAGCAGGTGCGCCCACGTGTCGAAGCGCAGCAGCAGCATCTCGGGGACCGAGCGCACCTTGCTGCCGTAGTAGAAAGGCATCATCACCAGGCCGAGGAAGACCATGGCCGGGATGGCGCCGATCCAGTACCAGTGGACGGTGTACGCGCCGTACTGCGCGCTGTTGGCGGCCATGCCGAGGATCTCGGTGGCGGCCAGGTTGGCGGAGATGAAGGCGAGTCCGGTGATCCAGGCCGGCAGCGAGCGTCCCGAGAGGAAGAAGTCGAGGCTGGTCTTCACCGATCTGCGGGCGGCGAAACCGATGCCCAGGACCACGGCGAAGTAGATGCCGAGGATCGTGTAGTCGAGTCCGTTCGTGGGGAGACGGAGCTCTGCAGCCAGATGGGTGGGGGTTTGCATGCACGTATCTATGCCCTCCCCATGGAACATACGCCTGCTCACACCGTGCGACTTACTCGTCACAGGCTCCTGACCATTGACGTCACTGTTGCCTTGTGGTTTATTATGTTTAGTTCTGTTGAGGGTTGCGTAAGTGAGGAGCCGTGGCGTGAAGAAGACCTCGACCTCGTTGGCCGACGGTCGCGAGCTCATCTACTACGACCTGAGGGACGACACCGTGCGCGACGCGGTGGACAAGCGTCCGCTGGAGCGGACCGTCACCACCTCGGAGATCCGCCGCGACCCACTGCTCGGCGACTCGGTCGCCATCGCCTCGCACCGCCAGGGCCGCACTTACCACCCCCCGGCCGACGAGTGCCCCCTGTGCCCCTCCCAGGGCGACCGGCTGAGCGAGATCCCGGACTCGTCGTACGACGTCGTCGTCTTCGAGAACCGCTTCCCCTCGCTGGCCGGCGACTCGGGCCGCTGCGAGGTCGTCTGCTTCACCTCCGACCACAACGCGTCCTTCGCCGACCTCACGGAGGAGCAGGTCGCACTGGTCCTGGAGGCGTGGACGGACCGGACGTCCGAGCTGTCGCACCTGCCCTCGGTCGAGCAGGTGTTCTGCTTCGAGAACCGCGGCGCCGAGATCGGCGTGACCCTGGGCCACCCGCACGGCCAGATCTACGCGTACCCCTTCACCACCCCGCGCACCTCCCTGATGCTGCGCCAGCTGGCCCAGCACAAGGAGATGACCGGCGGGGAGAACCTCTTCGACGCCGTCCTGGAGCGTGAACTCGCCGACGAGCGGGTCGTCCTGGAGAGTGAGCACTGGCTGGCCTTCGTGCCGTACGCGGCGCACTGGCCGTACGAGGTGCACCTGTACCCGAAGCGCCGCGTCCCCGATCTGCTCGGGCTCGACGAAAGCGCGCGCACAGAGTTCCCCAAGGTGTATCTGGAACTCTTGAGGCGCTTCGACCGGATCTTCGACGGGCGGGACGGAGGGAAAGAAGGGGCAGGTGAACCGCCCACGCCCTACATCGCGGCCTGGCACCAGGCCCCGTTCGGCGCGCTGGAGGAGTTCGAGGGCGTCAACCGTGACGACTTCGCGCTCCACCTCGAGTTTTTCACCATCCGCCGAACCTCCGGCAAGCTGAAGTTCCTCGCGGGTTCCGAGTCCGGCATGAGCGTGTTCATCAACGACATCCGGCCGGAGGCCGCGGCCGAGCGACTGCGAGAGGTAGCGAGTTGATGAAGTACCTGGTGACGGGTGGCGCGGGTTACGTCGGCAGTGTCGTCGCCCAGCACCTGCTGGAGGCCGGCCACGAGGTGGTCGTGCTCGACAACCTCTCGACGGGTTTCCGGGAGGGCGTCCCCGCCGGCGCGACCTTCGTCGAGGGCGACATCCGCGACGCCGCGAAGTGGCTGGACCCCTCCTTCGAGGCCGTGCTGCACTTCGCCGCGTCGTCACAGGTCGGCGAGTCGGTCGTCAAGCCCGAGAAGTACTGGGACAACAACGTCGGCGGCACGATGGCGCTGCTCGGCGCGATGCGCGAGGCCGGTGTCCGCAAGCTCGTCTTCTCCTCCACGGCCGCCACGTACGGCGAGCCGAAGGAGGTGCCGATCGTCGAGACGGCGGAGACCGCCCCGACCAACCCGTACGGCGCCACGAAGCTCGCCGTCGACCACATGATCACGGGTGAGGCGGCGGCCCATGGGCTCGGTGCCGTCTCCCTCCGCTACTTCAACGTGGCGGGCGCGTACGGCGCACAGGGCGAGCGCCACGACCCCGAGTCGCACCTGATCCCCCTGGTCCTCCAGGTCGCCCAGGGCAGGCGGGACGCCATCTCCGTCTTCGGCGACGACTACCCGACCCCCGACGGCACCTGCATCCGCGACTACATCCACGTCGCGGACCTGGCCGAGGCCCATCTGCTCGCCGTCGCGGCCGCCACCCCCGGCGAGCACCTGATCTGCAACCTCGGCAACGGCGAGGGCTTCTCGGTCCGCGAGGTCATCGAGACGGTCCGCAAGGTCACCGGCCACCCGATCCCCGAGGTCGTGGCCCCGCGCCGGGGCGGTGACCCGGCGGTCCTGGTGGCATCGGCCGCCGCGGCCCGCGAGAAGCTGGGCTGGAACCCGTCCCGCGCGGACCTCGCGGGGATCGTCGCGGACGCGTGGGAGTTCGCTCAGCACATCGCAAGGGAGCAGTAAGTGGGCGCAGAGCAGGTGCGGGCCGGTTTCGTGGAGCTCTACGGAACCGAGCCCGAGGGCGTCTGGTCGGCGCCCGGCCGCGTCAACCTCATCGGTGAGCACACCGACTACAACGACGGCTTCGTGATGCCCTTCGCGCTGCCGCACACGGCGGTCGCGGCGGTCGCGCGCCGCGAGGACGGCGTACTGCGCCTGCACTCGGCGGACGTCGAGGGCGGCGTCGTGGAGCTGCGACTGGACGCTCTGCAGCCGGAGTCGGACAGGAGCTGGACGGCGTACCCGGCGGGCGTGGTCTGGGCCCTGCGCGAGGCCGGCCACCCGGTGACCGGCGCGGACGTCCACCTGGCCTCGACGGTGCCTTCGGGTGCGGGCCTGTCGTCGTCGGCGGCCCTGGAGGTCGTGGTCGCCCTGGCCCTCAACGACCTCTACGAACTCGGTCTGCAGCGCTGGCAGTTGGCACGCCTGTGCCAGCGCGCCGAGAACGTCTACGTCGGCGCCCCCACCGGCATCATGGACCAGACGGCGTCGGCCTGCTGCGAGGAGGGCCACGCCCTGTTCCTCGACACCCGGGACCTCTCCCAGAAGCAGATCCCCTTCGACCTGGCCGCCGAGGGCATGCGCCTGCTGGTGGTGGACACCCGCGTCAAGCACGCCCACAACGAGGGCGAGTACGGCAAGCGGCGCGCGGGCTGCGAGCGGGGCGCGGCGCTGCTGGGCGTGGACGCGCTCAGGGATGTCGCCTATGAGGACCTCGACGCGGCACTCTCCCGTCTCGGCGACGACGAGGAGGCGGTCCGCCTGGTCCGCCACGTCGTCACGGAGGACGAGCGGGTGGAGAAGGTGGTCGCCCTGCTGGAGTCGGGCGAGACACGGGCGATCGGCCCGGTCCTGGTGGCGGGCCACGCCTCGCTCCGGGACGACTTCCGCATCTCCTGCCCCGAGCTGGACCTGGTGGTGGACACGGCCCTGGCCTCCGGCGCCCTCGGCGCCCGCATGACGGGCGGCGGCTTCGGCGGCTCGGCGATCGTCCTCGCCGAGGCGACCGACGTGGACACGATCACCAAGGCCGTCGAAGAGGCCTTCACGACGGCCGGCTTCACCGCGCCGAGGGTGTTCGAGGCGGTGCCGGCGGCGGGGGCGCGCAGGCTCAGCTGAGCCGCTTCGTCAGTGTGTACTCCGTGATCCCCGGCGGATAGTCGGGGATCACGCAGACCACCTCGTAACCCTGCTTCCGGTAGAAGCCCGGTGCCTGGAAGTCCCATGTCTCCAGGCGCGCGGAGGTGCAGCCCCGCTCGTACCGGGCGATGTGCTCCGCCTTCGCAAGCAGTTGCGAACCCAGGCCGGTGCCGCGGTGGCGTTCGTCGACCCACAGGTAGGTCACGTGGAGCCAGCTCGTCCAGGTGTGGCCCACCAGGCCTGCCGCCAGGTCGTCGGAGGCGTCCAACGCCCAGACGTGGAGGGGAAGTTCGCGCTCACCTGGGGTTCCGCGCAGGGCGCGCAGGACGGGGGAGGCGGCTGTGTTGTTGTCTCTCAGCCGCGTTCGGAGAAGATCGCGCCGGGCCTTGTCGACTTCTGTCTCAAGACGAAACATGCGGCTCACGATAAACGCGTCGGACAGCCAGTTCTGCAAATTACCTTCCGCTCCTGGCCCCCGGCCGTACCCTGATGAACAGCACCGGTGGGGGCCGGTGCTGATCAGGGGGCGAGACAGTCGGGTACGACGCCCGAAGTGGGGGTAGCAGTTCGTGCACGGCGGCGGCCGTGCGGCCATCGCGCTTCGGGCGTCGTATCTGCGCCCGTTCCGTCTCCCGACACAAAGGGGTCCCCTGCTCTTCAGGAGCTTGGGGAAGGGGGTTTCGTGGTTCGCATCCGAGTCCTGGTCGTCGACGACCATCGCATCTTCGCCGAGTCGCTCGCCGCAGCCCTGGCGGCCGAGCCCGACGTCGACGTCTCCGCCGCCGGCAGCGGTCCCGCCGCGCTGCGCAGCCTGGAGCGCGCGGCCGCCGAGGGGCGCCGCTTCGACGTGCTGCTCGTCGACGCCGACCTGGGCGGCAACCTGCCCGGCGTACGGCCCGCCGTGCCCGTGCACGACAACAACGAGGACGGTCTCGTCGACGGGATCTCGCTGGTCGCCGGAGTGCGTTCCGGGCAGCCGGGCGTACGGATCGTCGTGCTCGCCGAGAAGGACGACCCGCGCCGCGCCGCGCTCGCCCTGCAGGCCGGGGCCTCCGGCTGGGTGGCCAAGGACTGCTCGCTGTCCCGGCTGCTCAATGTCATCCGGGGCGTGCTGCGGGACGAGACGCATCTGCCGCCCGCCCTGCTGACGGGGGTGCTCAGGGAGCTCACCGCGGCGCGCAAGCACCGCACCGAGAGCGAGCGGCTCGTCGAGTCCCTCACGCCGAGGGAACGGGAAGTGCTCAGGTGCATGGTCGCCGGGCTGGGCAGGAAGGCCGTCGCCGAGCGGTTGTTCCTCTCGCCCCACACCGTGCGTACGCATATGCAGAACGTCCTCGGCAAGCTGGGCGTGCACTCCACCCTGGCCGCCGTCGCCCTCGCCCGTCGCGCCGGCGTCGGGCCCGTCGACCTAGCCGGGGATGTTGTCGAACGGGGCGGTCAGCTGGCGTAGCAGCCCCGCCAGTTCGCCCCGCTGGGCGCGGGAGAGTTCCGCGAGGATCGCCCGCTCCTGGTCCAGCAGTCCCGCGAGGGCCTGGTCCGCGCGGTCCCGGCCCTCGTCCGTCAGCCGCACCAGCACACCACGCCGGTCGCTCGGATCGGGCAACCGCTCCACCAGGCCCTTCTTCGCCAGCCGGTCGATGCGGTTCGTCATCGTGCCGGAGGTGACCAGGGTCTGGGTGAGGAGCTGTCCCGGGGAGAGCTGATACGGCGATCCCGCGCGCCGCAGCGCCGTCAGGACGTCGAACTCCCAGGGCTCCAGGCTGTGCTCGGCGAATGCCAGACGCCGCGCCCGGTCCAGATGCCGGGCCAGTCTGCTCACCCGGCTGAGCACCTCGAGCGGTTCCACGTCGAGGTCCGGGCGCTCCCGGCGCCACGCAGTGACCAGCCGATCGACCTCGTCCTCCATGACGATCAGTGTAGTGGTTGTGTCGATGTGAAGTCTCTTGATGTCGACTCTCTTGACGTCAAGATAAATATCCGGGGAAGGTGGGAGTCATGAATGCCGCCATGAACGCCCCTGCCTGGGACCCCGCCCAGTACCTCCGTCACGCCGGTCACCGCGCCCGTCCCTTCGTCGACCTGCTCGCCCGCATCCCCGAGCTGCCCTCCGAGCGGCCGGCCGTCGCCGACCTCGGCTGCGGCCCCGGCAACGTCACCGTCCTCCTCGCCGACCGCTGGCCCACCGCCCGCATCACCGGCTACGACAACTCGCCCGAGATGCTCGACCAGGCGCACGTCGAGCACGAGGGCCCGACCTCGGGCGGCGGCCGGCTCGCCTTCGCCCACGCGGACGTACGGACCTGGGCGCCCGGGACGCCGTACGACCTCATCGTCAGCAACGCCACCCTGCAGTGGGTCCCCGGGCACGCCGAGCGGTTCGGGGAGTGGATCGCGGGACTCGTCCCCGGCGGCGCCTTCGCCTTCCAGGTGCCCGGCAACTTCTCCGCCCCCAGCCATCAGCTGATGCGCGAGATCGCCCACTCCGCACGCTGGAAGGACCGCCTCGCCGAGACCCTCCGGCACGACGACGCGGTGCTGGAGCCGACCGCCTACCTGCAGCGCCTCACCGCCCTCGGCTGCGAGGCGGACGTGTGGGAGACCACGTACGTGCATCTGCTCGGCGGCGAGGACCCGGTGCTGGACTGGGTGAAGGGGACGGGGCTGCGGCCGGTCCTCACCGCCCTCGCCGACGATCCCGAGGCGCGGGACGCGTTCGTCGCCGAGTACCGGGCGGCCCTGCGGGAGGCCTATCCGGGCACCGCGTACGGCACGCCGTTCCCGTTCCGCCGTATCTTCGCCGTGGCCCGGAAGGGGGCGTGATGCTGGTCGCCGTCGACCATGTCCAGCTCGCCGCGCCGGCCGGGTCGGAGGACCGTCTGCGCGCGTACTACGTCGAGGTGCTGGGCATGACCGAGATCCCCAAACCGCCGGTGCTCGCCGTGAGGGGAGGGTGCTGGTTCGGGGCGGGGGCCGTACAGCTGCACCTGGGGATCGACGAGGACTTCCGGCCGGCCAGGAAGGCCCACCCGGGGCTGCGGGTCAGGGACATCGAGGCGTACGCCGCCCGGCTGGAGGCGCGGGGCGCCAGGGTCGCGTGGGACCACGATCTGCCGGGGTGCCGGCGGTTCTACTCCGAGGACCCGGTGGGCAATCGGCTGGAGTTCCTGGAGGGCGTTTGCGCCGCGCCGTGACGGCTACTCGCCGTGGTGACACCGAAGTCCGACCTGGCAGGGAGTGATCGACGGTGGCGAAGGACCAGAAGGCCAAGGGCAAGAAGGAACAGGCCAAGGGCAAGGCCAAGGAAATGATGGGGCGCGCCGTCGGCAACGAGCGGATGGAAGCCGAAGGCCGTCTCGGACAGGCCAAGGGCGACGCACGCCAGGCCAAGGAGAAGGCGAAGGACACCTTCAAGCACTGACCCGCACGGGCCGGCACCGACCGGCACCTTCATGGGCACCGGGAGCCTCAGCTCTTCCGGTGCCCTATCAGTCGCGGCTTCTGCTCCAGCCCGTCCAGACCGTGCCACGCCAGGTTCACCAGGTGGGCCGCGACCTCCGCCTTCTTCGGGCGGCGCACGTCCAGCCACCACTGACCGGTCAGCGCGACCATGCCGACCAGGGCCTGCGCGTAGAGCGGGGCGAGCTTGGGGTCGAAGCCGCGGCTCTTGAACTCCTTGCCGAGGATGTCCTCCACCTGGGTGGCGATGTCCGAGATGAGGGAGGCGAAGGAGCCCGTCGACTGGGGGATGGGGGAGTCGCGGACCAGGATGCGGAAGCCGTCCGTGTACTCCTCGATGTAGTCGAGGAGCGCGAAGGCCGCCTGTTCGAGCAGCTCACGGGGGTGGCCGGCGGTCAGGGAGCCGGTGACCATGTCCAGCAGCCGCCGCATCTCGCGGTCCACGACCACCGCGTAGAGGCCCTCCTTGCCGCCGAAGTGCTCGTACACCACCGGCTTGGACACCCCGGCCTTGGCCGCGATCTCCTCCACCGACGTGCCCTCGAAGCCCTTGGCGGCGAAGAGGGTGCGGCCGATCTCCAGCAGCTGCTGACGGCGCTCGGCGCCGGTCATACGGGTCCGCCGCACTCGCCGCGGTTTGTCGGTGCTCTCGGTGCTGCTCGGATCGGTCGCCACGGCGTCAATCATGCCGCCTTGGCTGTCTCCTTCCGGCGCCGAGAGCCCTCTTCCCCGGTGTTCCGGCGCGAATCGATACGCGAGCGTGACGGCCAGCGCACGTCGTACGCCCAGCCGAACGCCTCGAACCAGCGGATGAGCCGGGCCGACGAGTCCACCTGGCCGCGCATCACACCGTGCCGCGCGGAGGTCGGGTCGGCGTGGTGCAGGTTGTGCCAGGACTCGCCGCAGGACAGGACCGCGAGCCACCAGACGTTGCCGGAGCGGTCACGGGACTTGAAGGGGCGCTTGCCGACCGCGTGGCAGATCGAGTTGATCGACCAGGTCACGTGATGGAGCAGGGCCACCCGAACGAGCGATCCCCAGAAGAACGCCGTGAACGCGCCCCACCACGACATGGTCACCAGGCCGCCGACCAGCGGGGGCAGGGCCAGGGAGAGCATCGTCCAGAAGATGAACTGACGGGAGATCGCACGGATCACCGGGTCCTTGATCAGATCCGGCGCGTACTTGTCCTGCGGCGTCTGCTCCTCGTCGAACATCCAGCCGATGTGCGCCCACCACAGGCCCTTCATCAGCGCCGGGACCGTCTCCCCGAAACGCCACGGGGAGTGCGGGTCACCCTCCGCGTCCGAGAACTTGTGGTGCTTGCGATGGTCCGCCACCCAGCGGACCAGTGGGCCCTCGACCGCCAGCGACCCCATGATCGCCAGGGCGATCCGGAGCGGCCGTTTGGCCTTGAAGGAACCGTGCGTGAAGTAGCGGTGGAAACCGATCGTGATGCCGTGACAGCCGAGGTAGTAGAAGAAGACCAGCAGACCGACGTCGAGCCAGCTCACCCCCCAGCCCCACGCCAGCGGCACCGCCGCCAGCAGCGCGAGGAACGGAACGGTGATGAACAGCAGCAGGGTGATCTGCTCGATCGACCGCTTCTGCTCACCGCCCAGCGTGGCCGAGGGAATCGGGGTGTCGGTCGACTTCGGGGCGTCGTCGATCACATCGGAGCTCGTGGTCATGGGCGTCCCCTGTGGGGTCGAGGGTTGTGAGAGATGCCAGGTCGGCGGAGTCCGGCACATCTTCCTACGGTTCCGTAACCTACGGCATCGTAAGTATGGCAGTGCGCCGTCCGGCGGCAAGAGCCCGAGAGTCTGCGCGTCCGCATGGACACCTATCCTTGGAGTCGGTCGGACAGCGCGGTCCGCTCTGATTCCTTCCCGGAAGTCAGGGCCGTATGCGGCAGCCGCCGCGCGGCCCGGTCAGCCGGGTTCCCCTCCCGGACGAGCTTCAACACTGCAAGGAGCCGCACCTGTGAGCAGTGCCGACGACCAGACCACGACGACAAGCAGTGAGCTGCGCGCCGACATCCGCCGGCTGGGCGACCTCCTGGGCGAGACCCTCGTCCGCCAGGAGGGCCCCGAGCTGCTGGAACTCGTCGAAAAGGTCCGCCGCCTCACCCGCGAGGACGGAGAGGCCGCCGCCGAACTGTTGCGCGGCACCGAACTGGAGACCGCGGCCAAGCTGGTCCGCGCCTTCTCCACCTACTTCCACCTGGCCAACGTCACCGAGCAGGTCCACCGGGGCCGCGAGCTGCGCGCCAGGCGCGCAGCCGAGGGCGGCCTGCTGGCCCGTACGGCCGACCGCCTCAAGGACGCCGACCCCGAGCACCTGCGCGAGACGGTCGCCCACCTCAATGTTCGTCCGGTGTTCACGGCGCACCCGACGGAGGCCGCGCGCCGCTCGGTCCTGAACAAGCTCCGGCGCATCGCCGCGCTCCTGGAGACCCCGGTCATCGAGTCCGACCGCCGCCGCTACGACACCCGGCTTGCCGAGAACATCGACCTGGTGTGGCAGACCGACGAGCTGCGGGTCGTACGCCCGGAGCCGGCCGACGAGGCCCGCAACGCCATCTACTACCTCGACGAGCTGCACGCGGGTGCGGTGGGTGACGTCCTGGAGGACCTGACGGCGGAGCTGGAGCGGGTCGGCGTCAGACTTCCCGACCACACCCGCCCGCTCACCTTCGGCACCTGGATCGGCGGCGACCGCGACGGCAACCCGAACGTCACCCCCCAGGTCACCTGGGACGTCCTGATCCTCCAGCACGAGCACGGCATCAACGACGCCCTGGAGATGATCGACGAGCTGCGTGGCTTCCTCTCCAACTCCATCCGCTACACGGGCGCCACCGAGGAGCTGCTGGAGTCGCTGCAGGCCGACCTGGACCGCCTCCCGGAGATCAGCCCCCGCTACAAGCGGCTGAACGCCGAGGAGCCGTACCGCCTCAAGGCCACCTGCATCCGGCAGAAGCTGGAGAACACCAAGCAGCGCCTGGCCCGGGGCATCCCGCACGAGGAGGGCCACGACTACCTCGGCACCGCCGAGCTGCTGGCCGACCTCACCCTCATCCAGACATCCCTGCGCGAGCACCGCGGCAGCCTCTTCGCCGACGGCCGCCTGGACCGCACCATCCGCACGCTGGCCGCCTTCGGCCTCCAGCTCGCGACGATGGACGTACGCGAACACGCGGACGCCCACCACCACGCCCTCGGCCAGCTCTTCGACCGCCTGGGCGAGGAGTCCTGGCGGTACGTCGACATGCCCCGCGAGTACCGGGCCAGGCTGCTCGCCAAGGAGCTGCGGTCGAGGAGGCCGCTGGCCCCGACCCCGGCGCCGGTGGACGCGGCCGGTGCGAAGACCCTCGGCGTGTTCGAGACGGTCAAGCGGGCCCTCTCCGTCTTCGGGCCCGAGGTCATCGAGTCGTACATCATCTCGATGTGCCAGGGCGCCGACGACGTCTTCGCGGCCGCCGTGCTCGCCCGCGAGGCGGGTCTGATCGACCTGCACGCAGGCTGGGCGAAGATCGGCATCGTGCCGCTCCTGGAGACCACCGACGAGCTCAAGGCCGCCGACACCATCCTGGAGGACATGCTCTCCGACCCGTCCTACCGACGGCTGGTCGCCCTGCGGGGCGACGTCCAGGAGGTCATGCTCGGCTACTCCGACTCCTCCAAGTTCGGCGGCATCACGACCTCCCAGTGGGAGATCCACCGCGCCCAGCGGCGCCTGCGTGACGTCGCACACCGGTACGGCGTCCGCCTCCGCCTCTTCCACGGCCGCGGCGGCACCGTCGGCCGCGGCGGCGGCCCCTCGCACGACGCGATCCTCGCCCAGCCCTGGGGCACCCTGGAGGGCGAGATCAAGGTGACCGAGCAGGGCGAGGTCATCTCCGACAAGTACCTCGTGCCGTCCCTGGCCCGAGAGAACCTGGAACTGACGGTCGCGGCCACGCTCCAGGCCTCCGCCCTGCACACCGCGCCCCGCCAGTCGGTCGAGGCGCTGGCCCGCTGGGACGCGGCCATGGACGTGGTGAGCAACGCCGCCGAGGCCGCCTACCGCCGCCTGGTCGAGGACCCCGACCTGCCCGCCTACTTCTTCGCCTCCACACCGGTCGACCAGCTCGCCGACCTGCACCTGGGCTCGCGGCCCTCGCGCCGCCCCGACTCCGGGGCAGGTCTCGACGGCCTGCGCGCCATCCCATGGGTCTTCGGCTGGACCCAGTCCCGCCAGATCGTCCCCGGCTGGTTCGGCGTCGGCTCCGGACTGAAGGCACTGCGCGAAGCGGGCCTGGACACCGTGCTCGACGAGATGCACGAGCAGTGGCACTTCTTCCGCAACTTCATCTCCAACGTCGAGATGACGCTCGCGAAGACCGACCTGCGGATCGCCTCCCACTACGTCGACACCCTCGTCCCGGACGACCTCAAGCACGTGTTCGCCACCATCAAGGCCGAGCACGAGCTGACCGTCCGCGAGGTCCTGCGCGTCACCGGCGAGCCCGAACTCCTCGACGCCACCCCGGTGTTGAAGCAGACGTTCAGCATCCGCGACGCCTACCTGGACCCGATCTCCTACCTCCAGGTGACCCTGCTCAAGCGCCAGCGCGACGCGGCAGCCGCCGGCCAGGACCCCGACCCGCTCCTGGCCCGCGCCCTGCTCCTCACGGTCAACGGCGTGGCGGCGGGCCTGCGCAACACCGGCTGAGCCACGCGCACACGAGGGTGCCCCCGAGCTTCGTGCGAGCTCGGGGGCACCCTCGTTCTCCTCCGCGTCAGGCCCGGCGCCTGCGGACCAGGAGGTACCCGCCGCCTGCCAGCAACGCGGCGGCGACGCCGGAGAGCAGGCCGACGGGGGTGCCGTTGCCGGTCTCGGCGAGGTCGTCGCCCGAGCCGCTGCCCTGCGCGGACGGCGACGAGGAGGGTGTCGGCGCGGCCGCCCCCGGCGAGGCGGACGCGGAGGCCGACGCAGCCGGCGTCGCCGTGGGCGTCGTGGGCGTCGTGGGCGTCGTGGAACTGTCGCCCTTCGGGTCGTCGGCGGCGCAGTCCGTCCAGAACACCTTGTGCTTGGCGGCGCCCTTCTCGCCGTCGAAGTTCCAGAACAGCTTGTAGTGGCCGTCGGGCAGCGACAGGTCCTCCGTACGGCCGTGCCCCTGGGCGTCGAGGGTGATGGCGCCGGTCTTGACCGTCGCGCCCTTGGTGGCGGCGGTCGGCGCCCAGGCCTCGATATGCCAGTCGACCTGCTGGACGGCGTCGAAGCCGAACGCGTCCAGGTAGAACGTGCAGACGTGCGGCTCGTTGCGCCTGAGGTCCTCTCCGGTCGCGGCGTCGTGGATCTTCACGGTCCCGTTGTCTCCGGGAGCGGTGGCGTGGGCGGCGACGGGCGCGGCGAGCAGCGCGGCCGCGGCGACGGCGCACAGGGCGCCGACGCGGCTGAGGGTACGCATGGGGCAGTCCATCTTCGAGTTACGGACGGGAAGATGTGGAGGGGGCGGCTCAGCATCCAGCCCCGGCTGACCGAAGGTCAATCACGAACAGGCAACGCTCAGTTCCTCCACAGACATGGAGAACACGCGCAACCCTCAGATCGTCACGAACGCCGCCGTGAGCAGCGCGATCCCCGACCCCGCCATGACCCAGGCGACCCGCGTCCGCCGCAGCCCGCCCGCGACGACGACCGACGCCAGCAGCAGCGCCCCGCCCAACGGCACCCAGGAGTACAGGATTCCGGACGGCCCGGACCGCATCACCTCATCGGTTCCGGGCTTCACCACGACCGTGTAGGTCTGCCCCTTCTTCACGGCGACCGTCTTGTCCATGACGACCTTCCCGCGCGCCCGCGCCCCCTGCGAGAGGGGCGTGAAGGGGCCCGTGCAGGTGTCCGGGGCGCATGACGTCACCTCCACCGTGCCGGTCTCCCGGCCCTTGGTGAGCATCACGTACGGCGCGGTCTTCCACGACCCCCACACCCCGGCGATCAGGATCAGCACCGCGACCGCCCCCATCGCCGTGAGCTGACCGAACCGCAGGGCGGCGGCCGGGGCCGGACGGGACTTGGTGGCTGTGGCAGGCATGGCCGGGATCATTGGCCATGCCCCTACGAGCGGTCAACTCCAGCCCGTTCCCGTGGGGGACAAGTCAGGAGTTGTACGTGCTTTGCGCCCGCTCCAGCCCATCGATGACAAGGGACTCCACCGCGTCCGCCGCCCGGTCCACGAAGTAGTCCAGCTCCTTGCGCTCGGCGGAGGAGAAGTCCTTCAGCACGAAGTCGGCCACCTGCATACGCCCCGGAGGCCGCCCGATCCCGAACCGCACCCGGTGGTAGTCGGCGCCGAACGCCTTCGTCATCGACTTCAGCCCGTTGTGCCCGTTGTCACCACCGCCGAGCTTGAGGCGGAGGACGCCGTAGTCGATGTCCAACTCGTCATGAATGGCGACGATGTTGGCGACGGGAACCTTGTAGAAGTCCTTCAGCGCGTTCACCGGACCCCCCGACAAGTTCATGTACGACATCGGCTTGGCGAGGACGACCCGCCGGTTCGCCGGTCCCGGCGGCCCGATCCGCCCCTCGACGACTTGGGCCTGCGCCTTGCCCGCCCGCTTGAACCTCCCCCCGATCCGCTCGGCCAGCAGATCGGCCACCATGAACCCGATGTTGTGCCGGTTCATCGCGTACTCGGGCCCGGGATTCCCGAGGCCGACGATCAGCCAGGGGGCGCCTGCAGGGGTGGTCACGTCCATGTCTCCTTGATACGCGCCAGCCGCTGCCCCGTACGGGAACAGCGGCTGACAGAAAAGTGAGCGTCGGGCTCAGGCCTCGGCGACCTCTTCGCCGGCGGCCTCTTCACCTTCCGCGGACTCCTCGGCCTGCGCCGCCAGGACCTGCAGGACGACGGCGTCCTCGTCGACGGCCAGCGTGGTGCCGTTCGGCAGCGTGATGTCCTTGGCGAGGATGGAGGCACCGGCCTCCAGGCCCTCGATGGACACGGTGACCGACTCGGGGATGTGGGTGGCCTCGGCCTCGACCGGCAGCGCGTTCAGGACGTGCTCCAGCAGGTTGCCACCGGCGGCCAGCTCGCCCTCGGTGTGCACCGGGATCTCGACCGTGACCTTCTCGCCGCGCTTGACCAGCAGCAGGTCGACGTGCTCCAGGAAGCCCTTGATCGGGTCACGCTGCACGGACTTCGGGATCGCCAGCTCGTTGGCCTTGCCGTCGATGTCCAGGGAGATCAGGACATTCGGCGTACGCAGCGCGAGCAGCAGGTCGTGGCCCGGGAGGGTCAGGTGCAGCGGGTCCGCACCGTGGCCGTAGAGGACACCGGGAACCTTGGCGTCACGACGGATACGACGGGCGGCACCCTTGCCGAACTCGGAACGGGTCTCGGCGGAGATCTTTACCTCGGACATGATCACTCCTCGTAGAGGTAGACACAGACGTGGTCACCCGGCCACGAACGGCCTGCTACGAAGAGCGCGTCGATAACGGACCGCCGTATCTCGCCATGAGTACGGCCTCCCTCGCCGAGCAACTCGAGCAGTCTACTCGGAGAGGGAGGCCGTACCCAAAAGGATCTTTACTGCTCGTCGAACAGGCTCGTCACCGAACCGTCCTCGAACACCTCGCGCACCGCACTCGCGATCGTCGGCGCGATGGAGAGAACGGTGATCTTGTCCAGGTCGATGCCCAGCTCGCCCGGCGTCGGCAGCGTGTTCGTGAAGATGAACTCGCTCACCCGGGAGTTCTTCAGCCGGTCGGCGGCAGGACCGGAAAGCACACCGTGCGTCGCCGTCACGATGACGTCCTCGGCGCCATGCGCGAACAGCGCGTCCGCGGCGGCGCAGATGGTGCCACCGGTGTCGATCATGTCGTCGACCAGGACGCAGACCCGGCCCTTGACCTCACCCACGACCTCGTGGACGGTCACCTGGTTCGCCACGTCCTTGTCGCGCCGCTTGTGCACGATGGCCAGCGGCGCACCGAGCCGGTCGCACCAGCGGTCGGCCACCCGGACGCGACCCGCGTCCGGCGAGACGACCGTCAGCTTGTTCCGGTCGACCTTCCGGCCCACGTAGTCCGCGAGGAGCGGAAGGGCGAAGAGGTGATCGACGGGCCCGTCGAAGAAGCCCTGGATCTGGTCCGTGTGCAGGTCGACGGTGAGGATGCGGTCCGCACCCGCCGTCTTCATCAGGTCGGCGATCAGACGGGCCGAGATGGGCTCACGGCCGCGGTGCTTCTTGTCCTGCCGGGCGTAGCCGTAGAACGGCACGATCACGGTGATGGAGCGCGCCGAGGCCCTCTTCAGGGCGTCGATCATGATCAGCTGCTCCATGATCCACTGGTTGATCGGAGCCGTGTGGCTCTGGATCACGAAGCAGTCGGCACCGCGGGCCGACTCCTGGTAGCGGACGTAGATCTCGCCGTTGGCGAAGTCGAAGGCCTTCGTCGGGACGACCCCGACACCCAGCTGCTGGGCGACCTCCTCGGCAAGCTCGGGGTGGGCGCGGCCGGAGAAGAACATCATCTTCTTCTCGCCGGTCGTCTTGATCCCGGTCACAGCTGTCTCCTCAGAGGTGTCTCAACTGGGTGTGCACTTATCACGGTACGCCGACTTCGACGCACTCGTTTCCGGTCAGTCCTCGCCCTCGACCTGCCGAGACGCCGCCTCGGCCGCCTTCGCCGCCGCGCTCCCCGGACGCTTGCGGGCCACCCAACCCTCGATATTCCGCTGCTGACCACGGGCCACGGCCAGCGAACCGGGCGGCACGTCCTTCGTGATCACGGACCCGGCGGCGGTGTACGCGCCGTCCCCGACCGTGACGGGTGCCACAAACATATTGTCCGAGCCTGTACGGCAATGCGACCCGACGGTGGTGTGGTGCTTCTCCTGGCCGTCGTAGTTCACGAACACGCTGGCGGCACCGATGTTGGTGTGGTCGCCGATGGTCGCGTCACCGACGTAGGAGAGGTGCGGGACCTTGGTCCCCTCGCCGATGGCGGCGTTCTTGGTCTCCACGTACGTACCGATCTTGCCCTTGGCGCCGAGGCGGGTGCCGGGGCGGAGATAGGCGTACGGCCCGACGGTGGCGTGCGGTCCGACCTCGGCGCCGTCGGCCACGGTGTTGTCGATCCGGGCGCCGGCGCCGACCTTCGTGTCCGTCAGGCGGCTGTTGGGGCCGACCTCGGCGCCCTCCCCGAGGTGCGTCGAGCCGTGCAGCTGGGTGCCGGGGTGGACGATCGCGTCCTGCCCGAAGGTGACGGTGACGTCGACCCAGGTGGTCGCCGGGTCGATGACGGTCACGCCGGCCAGCATGGCGCGGGTGAGCAGCAGGTCGTTGAGGATCCGGCGGGCCTCGCTCAGCTGCACACGGTTGTTGATGCCGGCGATCTCGCGGTGATCGGCGGCCACGCAGGCCCCGACCCGATGTCCGGCCTCGCGCAGAATCCCGAGGACGTCGGTGAGGTACTCCTCGCCCTGGCTGTTGTCCGTCCGCACCTTCTTGAGGGCCTCGGCGAGCAGCTCCCCGTCGAAGGCGAACACCCCGGAGTTGATCTCACGGATCGCCCGCTGGGCCTCGCTCGCGTCCTTGTGCTCGACGATCTCGGTGACGGCGCCGGTGTTCCGGTCGCGCACGATCCGCCCGTAACCGGTGGCGTCCGGCACTTCCGCGGTCAGCACGGTGACGGCGTTGGAGTCGCCGGAGTGGGTGGCGGCGAGCTGCCGGAGCGTCTCGCCGCTGAGCAGGGGGGTGTCTCCGCAGACGACCACCACGGTGCCGTCGACGCTGCCGCCGAGGGACTCCAGGGCGATCCGGACGGCGTGACCGGTGCCGTTCTGCTCGGCCTGCACGGCGGTCCGCACACCGGGGTCGATCTCGGCGAGGTGCGCGGTGACCTTCTCGCGCGCGTGCCCGACGACGACGACGAGATTCTCGGGGTCCAACTCACGGGCGGCGGCGAGCACGTGGCCCACGAGGCTGCGGCCGCAGATCTCGTGCAGGACCTTGGGTGTGGCCGACTTCATACGGGTGCCCTCACCCGCTGCGAGAACGACGACGGCTGCCGGGCGAATGGCGCTCACGGGGTTGCCCTTCGGCTTTGGATGCGTGGGGGGTGGACATCCGCAGGATACCGGGGCGTTTCGTGGGGGACATGAGAGCGGGCCCTGACACTGCTGTCAGGGCCCGAACCGAGCATGGCTCCCCCGCCAGGACTCGAACCCGGACAGATGGCACCAAAAGCCACAGTGCTGCCAATTACACCACGGGGGAATATTCTCGACTAAACCGGACATTCAGTCAGGTCGTCGAGTGGCGGCTCCTACTATGCCGTACCAGGTGCCCTCGATGCGACGGTACAGATCGGCACTCCGTAGGACGCTGATCACGAGACAGCCTCGGTAGGAGTCGCCCACGTTCTTGCGCACGGTCTTCGGGTTGTGCTTCTTCAGCGTGGTCTTGTTGAAGGCACCCTTGTCCGCGCCCACCAAGTCGGCCCAGTACTGCTCGGAAGCGGGTACATCGGCGGACTCGTGGATCATTACGCGGAAACGCAGGCGATCCCTTTCCACTTCCAGTAGGTCCAGCCAGGCCAGGAAGACGGCGATCATCCCCGGGTCGCTGTTGACGAAAAGGACGAGTTCGCGTCGGCTGTAGGGTTTGTCCTTGGTGCCCTCGGCCCAGTAGAGCCCGACCCCCAACAGGAACAACTCGCGGTCGGACAGCTTGCCCACGGCTTCTGCCGCGGCCGACTTGGTTGCCTGACGCTCTTGGCCCTGGGCGGCGCGGAGACGTGCCAGCCCCGCGTCCATGCGCGCGCGTTGTTCCTCCGGCGTGCACTTGGGCTCAGGAGTCGGCAGATCCCGCACCCAGAGGGACACCGAGCTCTTCGAGCAGCCCAGTTCGGCCTGGATCTGGTGGTATGTCCAGCCTTGTCGCCGCAGTTCGCGTGCCCGCTCCTTCAGATCGTCCTTCGCTCGCGGTCGTTTCGTCCATTCAGGCGGGGGCTCGCCTTCGACCAGGCGCTGAAGGATCTCCTTGTTGTGGACCCGGAGCTCGTCCCGGATCTGCCGAAGGCTGAGTCCCGCCCGCCGCAACGCCACCGCCCGCTCGCGCAACCCCTCGAAGTCCTCGTACTTGCCGCACAGATTTGTCATAGCCGCACACTCCGCCGGAATCCGATCTTCCGGCGTCGAACGGTGAGCGATTCAGCAGTTCGAGGTATATCGGGCTGTTTCGTGCGTGGGTCGTCACGGAATGTGGTGTAGGCCAGTCCCGGAAACTCACCGGAAAACCGGTCGCGAACGCCCGTAGGCTGGAGGCATGACCACGACGGGGGAAGACCACGCCGCGGCCCGGGGAGGGCCGTGGTGGTGGGCGAGGTGGCGCAGTGCGGCGTTGGACATCGGGCTCGCGGCGGCATCCGCGGTCGAGTGCGCGTTCGAGGGGATTCACTTCGCGCGGGACGCGGGGATTCCGTTGGCCGCGGGTGTGGTGTTCGGGGTGCTCGCCGGGTCCGCGCTGATCGTGCGGCGGCAGTGGCCGATCGCCGTCGTGCTGGTGTCGATCGCGATCACACCGGCCCAGATGGGCTATCTGATGGGCATCGTCGGCCTGTACACCCTCGCCGCCTCCGAACTGCCCCGCCGCATCATCGGCTCCCTCGCCGGTATGTCCTTCGTCGGCATGCTGATCGTGATGTTCGTACGGGTCCGGCAGGACATGGCGCACGGCGACTGGAAGCTCGGCGACTGGTTCGTCCCGTTCGCCGCGATCACCATCGCGATCGGCATGATCGCGCCGCCCTTGCTGCTCGGCCTGTACATGGGTGCCCGGCGTCGTCTCCTGGAGAGCCTCAGGGAGCGCGCGGACAGTCTGGAGCGGGAGTTGCAGCTGCTCGCCGAGCGCGCGGAGGAGCGGGCCGAGTGGGCGCGGAACGAGGAGCGGACGCGGATCGCGCGGGAGATGCACGACGTCGTCGCCCATCGCGTCAGCCTGATGGTCGTCCACGCTGCCGCGCTGCAGGCCGTCGCCCGGAAGGATCCCGAGAAGGCCGTGAAGAACGCCGCTCTTGTGGGAGACATGGGGCGGCAGGCGTTGACCGAGCTGCGGGAGATGCTGGGTGTCCTGCGCAGCGGGGACGGGCTTCGGCGTTCGGATCATCCGGTGCCGCTCGCGGCCGTGGGGGTGGCCGCGGCCGTCGCCGCCTCGAGGGCGGCCGAGGACGGCGAGGGGCCCTGTCTCTCCGAACTGGAGGAGCTGATCGGGCAGTCGGCGGCCGCGGGGATGGTCGTGGACCTGTCGGTGGAGGGTGAGACGCGGGCGTACACCGCGCAGATCGAGCAGACCGCCTACCGGGTGGTGCAGGAAGCCCTGACGAACGTCCACAAGCATGCGGCCGGGGCCAAGACGTATGTGCGGGTGGCGCACCGGGTGTCGGAGATCGCGATGCAGGTGGAGAACGAGCCGCCGCCGGAGGTGGCGTCGGCCGTCCGCCTGCCCTCGGGGGGCAACGGCCTAGTGGGGATGAAGGAACGGGTCACCGGGCTGGGCGGGGTGTTCGTGTCCGGGCCGACGGATGCGGGGGGTTTCAGGGTGTCGGCGGTGATCCCGGCGGCGTAGGCCCTTCGTCGCTCAGCCCGCGGTGAGGCGTACCGGCTCGATGCCCGCGACGAGGCCGGCGAGGGCCTGGTCGATGTCGGGGCCCAGGTACCAGTCGCCGGTGTGGTCGAGGGCGTAGACGCGGCCCTCGGCGTCGATGGCGAGGAGGGCCTCGGTGTCGGTCTCGGCACCGAGGGGGCTGACCTCGCTGTCGAGGGCGCGGCCGAGGTCACCGAGGGTGCGGGCCAGATGGAGGCCGTGCAGCGGGTCGAGGTGCAGGGCGGCGGGGGCGACCTGGCGACCGGGGCCGGTGGGCGTGATGTACAGGCCGCCGAACTCCGCCCATGCCTCTACGGCGGCCGGGAAGACGGCGTGCCGGTGGCCCGCGGGTGATTCGTGCTCGCGCAGGGCGTCGGCCCAGATCTCGGCCTGCTTTATGTCCCAGCGTCCGGGTTGCCAGCCGGCGGCGCGCAGGGCGGCGTCGACGGGTACGGGGAAGCGCGTGGTCGAGGTGCGGTCGGGGTGCATCTGCCCTTCGATCGTCGAGTTCGCCGATGTCGTGCGGTGTTGTGAGGTCCTGCGGGTGGAGGTGGAGGTGGAGGTGGAGGTGGAGGTGGGGGTGCGGGTGGGGTGGGGGTCAGCCGTCTGCCGCCGTCGGGTCGACGATGAGTACGCCGAAGTGGGCGCTGAGGGCTGTGCAGGCGCGGCAGGGCGTGGCGAAGCTGCCGTGGAGGGGGTCGCCGTCCTCGCGGATGCGTCGGGCGGTGAGCTTGGCCTGCTTGAGGGCTTTGCGTGCCTCGCCGTTGGTCATGGGCTTGCGTGCAGCGCGTCGGCTGCGGGCGGCGTCCGCGAAAGCTATGTGCCGGGAGATGAGGATCGTCTCGGCGCAGCGGCCGGTGAAACGGTCGCGCTGGGCGCTGGTGAGGGTGTCCAGGAAGTCCTGGACGAGGTGGTGCAGGGCGGGGGCCTCCTCGCCGCGGGCGGCGGTGCCGGTGAGGGTGGCGCCGCGGACGGAGAGCGCCGCGGCGACGGTGGGGAGTATGCCGTCGCGACGGTGGCGCAGGGCGGGCGCGTGCGCGGTCTCGGTGGCGCTCCAGCCGATGCGGGGGTCGCCTGTGACCCCCGTGTGCGCTGCGGTCTGTGGTCCCGTCTGCGTCGCGTTCATGATCGTCATCCCTCCCGAGCATCCCCCGGAGGAGACAGAGTGCCAAACTCCGTTGCTGGTGCGGAAGCTGGGGCGGTGCGACACGCCCGGGTTTGGGCGGTCCGTGAGGGCGGGGTGACGGCTGGTCACGGAAGCGGAGGGCGGCTGACCGGTGCCCGGTGACCGGTGTCGTCGTACCGCATAGGCTGTCGGCACCGCGATCCATGCGGTTGACGCGTGGAGACAGGACAGCAGGACAGTCAGACATACGGGGTGGGGTGGCCGGAGGCGGTCACCGGCCCCGTACAGAACGCCGCAGGGGGCAACCGCCATGACGACAGGTCGGCTCGGGCAGCAAGCCGCGCCGCCGAACGCGGCTTACGCCGGGCAGGTCGTGCACTTCCCGGATCCGGTCCGGGCGGCGCGTCACCCGAGAGGGGTACGCGTGGACGAGCGCGGTTACCCCGACTTCTCGCCCTACGCGCGTGCCGCCGCGGAGATCGCCGAGCCCCCGGAGGGCTTCGGGGTCGACGAGCTCAGGCTGACGGACTACGTCTCGGCGAACGCGGCGCTGGCGGCGACCGGTCATGACCTGTGGGACACGGTGCCGGCGGTGGCGACTCCGCACGGCTGGACCTGGCACCACGTCGCGGGTTCACGACGGCTCGAGCTGATACCGGTCGATGTGAAGGCGCTGCTGCGGCATCACGGCGGGATCGCGACGGCGGCCGTCGACCAGAACAAGCGGGGCACACGTCCGTTGCAGGAGACGCGTCCCGCGCACTTCGGTCTGCCGAAGTCGGGTGTGGCGGTGACGGAGGCGCAGGTGCAGGGGGTCGAGGAGGACCTCGGATACCGCCTGCCGGGTGCCTACCGCTCCTTCCTGAAGGCGGCGGGCGGTTGTGCGCCGATCGGCACGGCCCTGGACGCGGAACTCGGCCTCCTCGTCGACCAGCCGTTCTTCACGGTGCGTGACGAGGCCGCGGTCAACGACCTGGTCTACGTGAACAAGTGCCTGCGCGACCACCTCACCAAGGACTACCTGGGCGTCGGTTTCGTCCAGGGCGGCCTGCTCGCGGTGAAGGTGAAGGGCGAGCGGCTCGGTTCCGTGTGGTTCTGCGCCTACGACGACGCCCGCGACGTCGATCCCTCGTGGGCGCCGGCGGACCGGGTGGAGCGTCTGCTGCTGCCGTGCGGTGCGGACTTCGACACGTTCCTGTCCCGACTGGCCGGTTCTCCGCCGGAGTTGGAGACGGTGGCGAATCTGATGGTGGACGGCGGTTTCGCGCGTGCGGTACCGGTGTCCTCGGCGTCTTCCGCGGCTGTGGGGGAGTGAGCTTCGCGATGGTGACGTTCGCGCAGGCGCAGGAGCGCGCGGAAGAGTGGATCAACGGCGACGTGCCCTCGTACCAGCACCGAGAGGTGCGAGTAAGGGAGTTCGAGCTCGGCTTCGTGGTGTGGGCGGAGGACCGCGCCGACGGTCCGCGCTCCGACGGCGGCGCACAGCGGCTGGTGCTCGCCCGGGACAGCGGAGAAGCCACCTTGTGGCCGTCGCTGCCGGTGGGCGAGGTGATCCGCCGTTACGAGGAGGAGTACGGCCGCCCGGACACGGTCGAGGACGCCGTGCCGTCGGCTGCGGCTCCGGCACGGGTGGACCTGAATCAGACGTCCTTCTTGCTGACGCCGCCGGAGTGGCTGCAGGAGGCGGCGGACAAGCTGGGGATCGCGGATCGACGGGGTGGTGCCGGGGCCGGGGCTGGAGCTGGGGCCGGGGCTCGGGCCGGTGCGGGTTCCGGTGGTGGCTCGGCTGGAGCTGCTTCGGCAGGTAATGGTGGGGTCGGGGGCGGGGGGCTTCCCGAGACGCAGGGCGGGGTGCCTGCGGGTTCGGGTGGGGGTGCGGGAGTCGGCTCCGGTTTCTCGAACGTGCCGTCCGCGCCGGGGGCGCCCGGTGCGCCCCGTGTGCCGAACGTGCCCGATGGAGCGACCCCTTGGGCCGGGACCGACACCAACGCCGATGCCGGCGAGGACCGTTCCGTGCCGCTGCCGGCGACGGTCTTCGCGCCGCCGCTGAGTGAGTCGGGTGACCGTACGCCGCCGGACGCCGAGACCGAGTTGATGTCGGGGGGCAGCCAGCTGCCGCCTACGGCGCAGGAGCGGGCGTTGGACGAGCCGAGGGCGCGGGGTGCGTCTGGAGCGCCTGGAGCGGTGGGCGCGGCGGGGTTGCCTGCGGCGCCTGGGGCGCCGGGTGCGCCGAGTGGTACGCCGGGGGCGCTTGCGGGGTCGGGTGCGCCGGGGGGGCCTGGTGTGCCCGGTAGTGCGTTTACGCCGGGGGCTTCCGGGGTGCCGGGTGCGCCGGACGTGCAGGGCGTGCCGGGTGGTGTGTCGGCGGCGCCCGGTGGCCCGGGTGCGCCGGGTGCGCCGGGTGCGCCGGGGATGCCTCCGCCTCCGTCGGGGCCGGGTGCGTCTGCGTATGGGTATCCGCAGGGTGCGGGTGGCGCGGGTGGTGCGGGGGTACCGGGTGTGCCGCCTCTGGGCGCGTCTGCGACGGGCGCCGTGCCGCCGCCTCCGCCGGGTGCGCCTTCTTACGGTTATCCGCAGGGCGCGGGCGGTCCTTCCGCGCCGGGTACGCCGCCTCCGGGTGCCGCGTCTCCGCCACCGCCGCGGGCATCCTCTTACGGTTATCCGCAGGGACCCGGCGTGGCGCCCGGTGCGCCTCAGCCACCGGGTGCTCCGGGGCTGCCGCACGCTCCGAGCGCGGGGGAGATTGCCGACGCCGCGACGAGCAAGGCGGGGCCCCCGTCCCGGCGGGGCTCCTCGGCTCCGCCGCCTCCGCCGGGTGCCCCTGGGGCTCCGGGTGCGCGGGCGGGGAGCATGCCGCCGGCTCCACCAGGGTCCGGTGGTGCGGGCGGGTACGTTCCGACCCAGCTCGTGTCGGCGCTCGGTCCCGACGGGCCGGAGGGCACTGCCGGGCCGCAGGCCCCGGGCACGCCGCATCCGCCCGGCGCACCGAACCCGCCGGGCGCCCCCAACCCGCCCGGTACGCCTCCGGGCGACGTCCACTACGCCGCCACGATGCTGGCCGACCCGAGTGCGATGGGTCCGGGTGGGGGCGCGCCGCAGCCTCCGGGCGCCCACGGCGTTCCGGGCGCTCCTGGCGTTCCGGGCCCGCCCGGCGCGCAGGCGTTTCCGGGCGCCCCGGGCACACCGAACGCGCCCGGCGCCCCGGGAGTCCCGAGCGCCCCCGGCATGCCTGGCGCACAGCAGCCTCCGGGCGCCCCGGGTATTCCGGGTGCCCCTGGCGCATCCCAACCGCCGGGCGCCCCGGGCATGCCTGGCACCCCTGGCGCACCACGGTTTCCGGGCGCCCCGGGCACTCCGGGTGCGCCCGGCGCACCTCAACCGCCGAGCGCCCCGGGCGTACACGGAGTGCCCGGCGCATCGCAGCCCCCAGGCGCCCCCGGCACACCAGGCGCTCCCAGCGCACCGAACGGCCCGGGCGGCGCGCGCGGCGCCGTTCACCACGCGGAGACCGTGCTCGGCGCACCGCCGGTGGGCACCCCTGGCGCACCGCCCGTAGGTGCTCCCGGCGCACCCCCCGTTGGCGCCCCCGGCACCCCGCCGCCGCCCCCGCCGGCCCCCGGCGCACTCGGCGCCCCGGGCGCCCCCCAGCCGCCGATGCCGCCCGCACCCGGTGCGGTGCTTCCGCCGCCCGGGCAGGCCGGGCCCGGTCAGCAGCCGGCGTACGGGTACCCGCCGCAGCCGCAGGGGCAGCCGACGGTGGGTCCCGGTTATCAGGCCGTTCTTCGTTACCGTGCGCAGGACGGGTCGGAGCAGCAGTTGATCCGGCGTTCGGCGCCGGGGACTCCGCATCCGGAGTGGCAGATCTTCCATGAGCTGCGCGGTATGAACGTGCCGCCGGACCAGGTGCTGGAGCTGCACACCGAGTTGGAGTCGTGCGAGCTGCCGGGTGCGTACTGTGCGCGGATGATCCGGGAGCAGTGGCCGCAGGCGCGGATCACGAACATCGCGCCGTACGGCACGGATCACGCGAGCCGGCAGCAGGGCATGCAGCAACTGCTCGCGCACCAGGGCGAGTTGCATCAGGTGGCGGACGGGCCCGCGCGCCCGGCGCCGGTGCGGGCGCCGTTGCCGCCGGTGCAGGCCGCGCCGCCGATTCCGCCGGAGGCGGTGGCGCAGGAGCTGGCGGGGGCGTTCGGGCCGGGGATCTTCCGGTTCGAGCAGCAGGCCGTGTCCCGGCAGGGCGTGCCGCCGGTCGTGGCGCACTCGCTGGTGGTGGCGGGGCTGCCGATGGACATGGGCCCGTTCTTCTGGGCGCAGGCCCAGCAGGGGCGCCCCGTGCCGACGCTCGCCGAACTGGCGCAGGAACGCGGCGTGCAGCCGGCCGCGGACGCCGGCTCGTACCTCGTCATGGGCAGCGACTTCGGCAAGGCGCTCTGCGTGCAGTACGGCACGGCGAACATCGTGGCCGTGCCCGTGGAGGCGGGGCCCGGCGGGGCGCCGGTGCCGCCGCAGTTCGTGAACACGGGGCTGCCCGAGTTCCAGCGGTGTCTGGCGCTGCTCGGCCGGATGTGGCGTCTTCGGTTCGGGCTGAACCAGGAGCAGGCGGGCCGTTGGACCGTCGACTTCCAGGCCCAGCTCGCCTCCCTCGACCCGGCGGCGCTCGGCTCGCCGGAGAGCTGGTGGTCGGTGCTGCTGGAGCAGATGTGGGACGGGTTGTTGTGACGTCCCGTTGACAGCCGTACGAGCTGTTCCCAGGAGTTGTTCCGTTGGGCTGTTCCTCGGGCCGGGCCCGGTCGCTGTGACCGGGCCCGGCCCTTTTGTGTACGTGTCGCGATCGTCGTCTGTCCGCGCTTGACCGTGATCTGTGCGCGGAGTGTCGCGTTATGAACACTTACCTCCGATACATCAAGATGTGCGCGAAATCATCATTTCGTGTCGGTTCGGCGGAGAGGGGTTCCCAGGATGAGCAGCGCATCGGTCTCGCCCCACGGCTTCGGGGTCGTACGGGGGCGCGGTTACCGTCCCGAACAGGTCGACGCGTTCGCCGTGGCCCTCTCCCACGACCGGGACGCCGCCTGGGAACGGGCCGCCCGTCTCACCGTGCTCGCCCGGGATATGGAGGCGGAGGTCGCGGGCCTGCGGGACACGGTGGCGCAGCTCGCGCCCCAGACGTACGACACGCTCGGGGAGGGCGCGCGACGCCTGTTCAAGCTCGCGCAGGAGGAGGCGGGCGCCATGCGGGAGAGCGCGCGGCAGGAGGCGCAGCGCCTGGTGGAGGCGGCGCAGGCGCACGCGGCCAGCGTGCGCGATGCGGCACAGGCGCACGCCGACGCCGTACGCGCCGACGCGGAGGAACGCGCCCGGCACCGGCTGCTCGCGGCGCGCGCCGAGGCCGACGAGATCCGTGTCTCCACCCGGCGCGAAGTGAAAGAGGGGCGCGGGGAGGCTCTCGGCGCACTCCGGGAAGTGCGCCAGCGCACCTCGGGGATGCTCACCGAGCAGGCCAAGGAGTTCGCCGAGCGCTGGGAGGAGTTCGAGCGGGCGGAGGCCGAGCGCGTGGCTGCGGTGGAGCGGGCGGAGGCCGAGCGCGTGGCGCGGGCCGAGGAGGCGTTGTCCGAGGCCAAGCGGGCGTTCGCGGAGGCGGAGGAGTCCGCGCGGCGGTGCCAGGAGGAGGCGCACGCGCGTGCCGCGGAGATGGTGTCGGGGGCCAGGGTGCGGGCGGAGCGGGTCGCCCGGGAGACGGAGCGGGTGCTGCGGGAGCACGGGGAGCGGTGGGACGACGTGCAGGCGCAGATGGATTACGTGCGGAGCAGTCTTACGGCGTTGACGGGGTCGCCGTCCGGGGAGTGAAGGGGAGCGGAGAGGTGAGTCGGGGGCGTGTGGTGTCGTAAGTGCGCCCCATCCGACCGAGCGGGGCTCACTTGCCGGCAGGCAGTCTCGCGGTGATGGACCGAGCCACTCGGACCACCTTGTCGTCCGCCACCCCGGTCGGCGCCGTCGAGGCGGTGTCGGCCGTGGTCGCGAAGGACAGCACCCAGGTGCGGGCCGCCGAGTTCCACACGACGAAGGTGATGTGCTGGCGCGCCTTCACCTGATAGGCGGTTTCCCGGAAGGTTCGGCGGCCCAGGTAGCTCACCGGGTCGATCCGCACGTCACGCATCCCGGCCGGGGCCGGGTTCGTCCGCAGGTCGTGGGCGGCGGACAGTTCGGCGTCGTAGGCGCGGGAGGCCGGGGTGAGGGACAGCACCGACGCTCCGCGGGCGTCGGCGTAACTGCAGACGTCCGGGGCGTCGCCCTTGTCGGGACTGACCTGGGTCATGAGCCGGGCGCCGGCGACGAGCCGCCGGGCGGCGTCCGCGGTCAGGGCGGCGCACAGGCGGGACGGTGGCGCCGTCTTCACCGAACCGGCGGCGTCGGCGGCAGCGGCAGCGTGGGTGCCGGCGGTGGCCGGGGGCGTGGAGTGGGTTGTGGTGCCGCAGGCGGTCAGCAGGCCGAAGGCGAGCGTCGCGATCGAACCGGCGGCGACACGGGAGAAACGACGCACCATGAGGGATCAGGTCCTGTTGGTCGGATGAGTTCGGGACGTGTTCGAGCCGAAGGACACCCCGCCGGTCGGCGGGGTGCCGCGGCGGACCGGTCAGGACCAGACGTGGTACGTCCCGTAGTCGCTGACCCGGAGGTTGGTCGTCCAGCTGCCCCAGCGCTCGTTCGGGGACCAGGAGAACTGGTAGGCCTTGCCGTTCGGCCTGGTCGGGCTCGGCAGGCAGGACTTCCCGGTGGAGTGGTAGATGCCCTGGTAGACGCCCTGCGTCCAGCGGCGCTGCACGACCTGGATCGGCTGGGCGAACTGGCCCGGCCGCAGGTTGGTGGTGAAGGTGTACGAGGTGGTGGTGGAGCCGCTGCGGTCGTACGAGGGGGTGATCTCGTCGAGCAGATTGCCGATCTTGGGGATCGGAACCTTGATGCTGAGGCCGACCGACCACTTCCAGCCCGTCGTCTTCGACTGCTGCCAGGCGTAGGAGCAGCTGGGAACGTTCCAGGGGCACTGGAACGTGGAGCCTCGCCACACCCAGTCCTGCCAGGTGTTGGACGCCGACTGCACGGTCACCGACCGCGTCTGGTTCGGAGTCGACGAGTTGCCGGCGATATCGGTCTGAGAGTTGTCCCAGTTCTGCAAGCACACCGTGCTGGCCGCCGAGGCGGAGCCGGGAGCCGCAAGTACCACCAGCGGGGCCAGCGCCAGCGCCGCCAGCCCCATCAACCTGCTCCCTCTCGGACTCTTGTTCCGTGCGCTCACGGAGTCCCCACTGATGTTGCGCTTGAACAGTTTCATGGGCGTTCCCCTGATCGTGTGCCGGCAGCGGGCGGCCGGCGTCTGATCACGAGATTCGCTGCGGAACTGTTGATCGGGTACCCGCTCCATGGGGCCGATCAATTGATTGGCCGGCGTGTACGACGTCTTTCCCCCGCCCGCCACCAAGCCCCGTGCCCCCATGGACGTCCCCGCCGTCACCCACCCCTTCGCACCGCCCCCGCCAGAATCCAGCCCTCCACCGCCTCGTACTGATGGCGCTGTTCCTCCGCTGCCCGCTGCCCCGACAGCACCGTCCCCAGCCACCCGAGCGCGAAGCCCAACGGAATCGTCACCAGGCCCGTCGTCGTGAACGGGAACCAGTTGAAGTCGGCGTCGGGGAAGGCGGAGACGGGTGAGCCGGAGACCAGATTCGTGCCCGGCATCAGGAGGAGGACGGACAACGAGCCGCCGATGAGGGTCCACAGCAGGCCGGTCCGTGTGTAGCGGCGCCAGAAGAGGCTGTAGACCAGGGCGGGCGCGATGGCCGAGGCGCCGAGGCAGAAGGAGAGGGTCACCAGGGGTTGCAGGCTGCGGTGTTGGACGAGGGTGGCCAGGAGGATCGCGGGGATGCCCACGGCCAGCGCCGACGCCCGGGCCAGACCCATCTCGCGGCGGGCCGACATCTCCTGCACGCGCGCGGCGAACACGTCGTGGGCGAGGGAGTTGGCACAGGCGAGGATCATGCCGGCGACGGAGGCGAGGAGGGTGAGGAAGATCGCCGTGGTCACGGTGGTGAAGAGGAAGGTCTCGGCAGTGGAGACGTCCGCGCCGAACGCCGCCCGGGAGCCCAGCAGATAGGCCGTGTTGCCCTGCGGGTCCGCCTGCGCGATGGCGGCCCGCCCGATCAGCGCCGTCGCGCCGAAGCCGACGACCGTCATGACGAGGACGAACAGGACGACCGACGACACCGCCCAGGACATCGACCGCCGCACCTGGCGTGCGCTGCTCGCGGTGTACATGCGCATCGTGACGTGGGGGAGGCAGGCGCCGCCCAGGACGACCGTCAGCTCCGAAGTGATCATGTCCAGGCGGGGGTTGGAGCTGCCCGCGAACTCCACGCCGGAGTGCAGGAAGCGGGTACCGACCCCGCTCTGCGCGGCGGCGGCGGAGAACAGCGCGCCGAGGTCCCAGTCGAACCGCCGCAGCATCAGTACGGCGACCACGGCGCCCGAACCGAGCAGCATCACCATCTTCAGGATCTGGATGAGGGCGGTGCCCTTCATACCGCCGATGGCCGCGTAGCTGATCATCAAGGCGCCGAGCCCGATGATGCAGCCGGTCTTCAGGGAGTCACCCGAGAAGCCGAGGATGAACGCCAACAACTGCCCGGTACCGGCCAGTTGCACCAGCATCAGCGGCAGCAGCGCGGTGATCGTCACCACGCACGCGGCGATCCGCACGCCGCGCCCCGGCATACGACGGGCCAGCGCGTCGCCCATGGTGAAGCGGCCCGCGTTCCGCAGGGGCTCGGCCAGCAGGAACATCAGCAGCATCAGGGACAGCGCGGTGCTGAGGGCGAGGACGATGCCGTCGTAACCGCACAGGGCGATGACCCCACCGGTCCCCAGCACGCTCGCCGCCGAGATGTAGTCGCCGGCGATCGCAAGGCCGTTGCGCATGGGGGAGAGGGAGCCGTAGCCGGTGTAGAACTCGTCCAGGTCGTCCCGGTCCGGGCCCGTCATGACGCACAGGAGCAGCGTGATCGTGGCGATCGCGGAGAACGCGACCAGGGACATGGCCTGCGCGTTGCCGCTGAAGCCGGTGGTCATCGGGCGGCCTCCCGTTTGGCGTCCAGTTCGGACTGCTTGCGGATGCGGTCCGCGATCGGGTCGACGCGGCGCCGGGCCGTGTGCTCGTACAGGGCGATCGCCAGCCAGGTGACCGGGATCTGGATCAGCGCCAGCAGCAGTCCGGCCGGCAGTCCGTCCGTCACGCTGCTCGTCATCACCGACGGGGCGAAGGCGGACAGGACGAGGAACAGGGTGAAGTAGCCGAGGGCGGCGAGGGAGGCGGTACGGCGCTGCCAGCGGTAGGCGCCGCGCAGCACGCGCAGGTCGCTGTGGTGGCCGAGGGGTGCGTGGGGTGCGCGGCGGTGAACGGGCGGTTCCGGTGGGGCGGTCGGGGGCTGCCAGGGGTAGGTGACGTCGTACGCCGGGAACTGGCCCAGGCGTTGGTGGTAGGGCTGGTAGGACTCGTACGGCGGCTCGTAGGACATCCCGGTGCTCCTGCGTGGCTCGGGTCCGTGCGGGGACGGCAGGGAGGTGGGGGGCGTGCGGAGCCACGCACGTTACTCGCCGGTTCAGGGGTGTGCGAGGTTTTCACCAAACTGATTGGTCGGTATGCGCTTACTACGCTGACCTCGGGTGTTACCCGGATTAACTCAGATTTTTGGCCGAGGTCTCTCGCCTGAGCGACGCTTCTTTCAGTCCTTGAGTACGGGGAAGCGGCGCGGCGCCAGGAGCAGCAGCACCACGAACGCCAGCGTCGCCGCGCACCCCGCGCCCACGTACACCGCGTGCACCGCGTCCGCGATCGCCCGTCGCGTCGCCTCCGGCACCCCGCCCCCGTCCAGCCCCCGTGTCACGGAGTCCAGGTCGCCCGCGCCACCGAGCCGGGCCGCCAGCACCCCGTTGGCCACCGCGCCGAACACCGACGCACCGATCGTCTGGCCGGTCTGGCGGCAGAAGAGGACCGATGCCGTCGTGGTGCCGCGTTCCGCCCAGCCGACCGTCGACTGCACCCCCACGATCAGCGGGAGTTGGAACAGGCCCAGCGCGGCTCCCAGCAACAGCATCAGCAGCGCCGGCTGCCACGCCTCGCCCGGATACGGGAGGAAGGGGAAGGTGAAAAGGATCAGTGCCGCCGTTGCGATGCCCAGCATCGCCGTGTTGCGGAACCCGATCCGGCCGTAGACGTGCTGGCTCAGGGCCGCCGAGACCGGCCAGCTCAACGTCCATACGCTCAGCACGAATCCCGCCGCCACCGGCGCCAGCCCCAGCACCGACTGCGCGTACGTCGGCAGGAACACGCTCGGCGCCACCATGAGCAGCCCCAGTGCGCCCAGGGCGAGATTGACCGCGGCGATCGTGCGGCGCCGCCACACCCACCCGGGGATGATCGGCTCGGCCGCCCGGCGCTCGACCCGCACGACGACTCCGGCCAGCCCAAGTCCCGTGGCGAACAGGGTGAGAGACGGCGACGACAGCCACGGCCAGGCCACCCCGCCCTGCACCAGGGCCGTCAGCAGTACGCCTCCGCACGCGAACACCGCCAGCGCGCCCGCCCAGTCGATGCGCGGGCGGCCGTTCAACTCCCGTTTCGGCTCGTGGAGATGGCGGACGATCAGCCACAACGCCAGCGCGCCGATGGGCAGGTTGACCAGGAAGATCCAGCGCCAGTCGGCGTACGCCGCCAGCACCCCGCCGACTCCCGGGCCGGCCACCGCCGACACCGCCCACACCGTGGACAGCTTGGACTGGATCTTCGGGCGGTCCTTGAGCGGGTACAGGTCGGCGGCCAGGGTCTGGACGGTGCCCTGCAACGCCCCACCGCCCAGGCCCTGCAGGATGCGGAACGCGATCAACGCCCCCATGTTCCAGGCCACCGCGCACAGCAGCGAGCCCAGCAGGAACACCGAAGCGCCCGCGATCAGCACCGGCTTGCGGCCGAAGGTGTCGGACAGCTTGCCGTACACCGGCAGGGTCACGGTGACCGCGAGGAGGTAGCCGGAGAAGAGCCACGAGAAGACCGAGAAGCCGCCGAGGTCGCCGACGATCTGGGGGACGGCCGTGGAGACGATGGTGGAGTCGAGGGCGGCGAGCGCCATGGCGAGCATGAGTGCGGCTACGACGGCTCCGCGTCTGCGGGAGGCCTGCGAGGGCTCGCCCGCCACCGACGTCCGTATCTCCGTCTCCCCCTGGTCCACAGGATTCCTTCCCCTTGCATCTATCCGGCGCCCAACAGCTTCCCACTTGACCCTCACGTCGCGGCAGGGTGCAGCCTGTGTGGACCCGGGGGTGGAGCGGACCCCGAGAACCGGTCCACCCGGCGGTGGAGATCCCCTAGGGGTACCTCCGCAGCAAGGCTCGGGGGAGGGTTCGTACCCCTGGAGGACGAGACCGAGCAGGGAGCGTCCTTAACCTGGCTTTACGCCGCTGGGGGGCGGTTGACCGGACCGGCGGGGGTGGGGTTTTCCCCCGTGGAAGAGGGTGCTGAGCACCAGCGCGCGGGACCCCTCGCAGGCGCCAGACTCATCGACGTACCCGACGAACCACCGACCACCGAACGATGTATCAACTCACGCGACTCATCTGTCGTCCGACATAGGAGAAATACCATGACATCGGCCGTGACCATTCCCAGGCACGGGGGCACTGGAGGGCGTACGGCCGTCGCCGCGCGGGCGCGGCAGGTCGTCAAGGCGTACGGGGCCGGGGAGACCCGGGTCGTCGCCCTCGACCATGTGGACGTGGACATCGCCCGCGGGCAGTTCACCGCGATCATGGGCCCGTCCGGGTCCGGCAAGTCCACGCTCATGCACTGCCTCGCCGGGCTCGACACCGTCACCTCCGGGCAGATCCATCTCGACGAGACCGAGATCACCGGGCTGAAGGACAAGAAGCTCACGAAGCTGCGGCGGGACCGGATCGGGTTCATCTTCCAGGCGTTCAACCTGCTGCCGACGCTGAATGCGATCGAGAACATCACGCTGCCCATGGACATCGCGGGGCGGAAGCCGGACCGGGAGTGGCTGGCGAGGGTCGTCGACACGGTGGGGCTGAGCGACCGGCTCAAGCACCGGCCCGCCCAGCTCTCCGGTGGTCAGCAGCAGCGTGTCGCGGTGGCCCGTGCGCTGGCCGCGCGGCCCGAGATCATCTTCGGCGACGAGCCGACCGGAAACCTGGACTCCCGTGCCGGCGCCGAGGTGTTGGGCTTCCTGCGGCGGTCCGTGGACGAACTCGGGCAGACCATCGTGATGGTCACGCACGACCCGGTGGCCGCCTCGTACGCGGACCGTGTGCTGTACCTCGCCGACGGCCGGATCGTCGACGAGATGTACAAGCCGACCGCGGACGCCGTCCTCGACCGTATGAAGGACTTCGACGCCCGGGGGCGTACGTCATGACCGTCATGAAGACCTCGATGCGCAACTTCTTCGCGCACAAGGGGCGGATGGCGCTGTCGGCCATCGCGGTCCTGCTGTCGGTGGGGTTCGTCTGCGGGACGCTCGTCTTCACCGACACGATGAACACGACGTTCGACAAGCTGTTCCAGGCCACCTCGTCCGATGTGACCGTCAGCGCCAAGGGCGCCTCGGACAGCGGGGCGACGGACTCCGACAACGGCAAACCGCCGTTCTTCCCGGCCTCCGTGGTCGGCAAGGTGAAGGCCGCACAGGGCGTGAAGGCGGCGGAGGGGACCGTCTTCTCGACCTCCGTGACCGTGGTGGACGGGAAGAAGGACAATCTCTCGCCGTCGAGCGGCGCGCCGACCATCGTCGGTAGCTGGAACGGCAACGACGCCCGCACCATGAAGATCACCTCCGGTACGGCGCCCAAGGGGCCGGACCAGGTGATGGTCGACCGGGACACCGTCGACAAGCACCACCTCAAGCTCGGTGACGAGATCGGTGTGATCAGCGCGGTCGGCACGCACAACGCCCGGATCTCCGGCATCGCCGACTTCCAGGTCACCAACCCCGGTGCGGCGATCTTCTACCTGGACACCAAGACGGCGCAGGAGACCCTCGTCGGCAGGACGGGTGTCTTCACGAACGTCAACGTCACCGCCGCCTCCGGGGTGACCGACGCCCAGCTGAAGAAGAACGTCGTCGGTGAACTCGGCACCGCCTACAAGGTGCAGACCGCCAAGGAGACCGCCGACGCCAACCAGAAGGACGTCGAGGGCTTCATGAACGTCATGAAGTACGCGATGCTCGGCTTCGCCGGGATCGCCTTCCTCGTCGGCATCTTCCTGATCATCAACACCTTCTCGATGCTGGTCGCGCAGCGGACCAGGGAGATCGGCCTGATGCGGGCCATCGGGTCCAGCCGGAAACAGGTGAACCGGTCCGTGCTGGCCGAGGCGCTCCTGCTCGGTGTCTTCGGCTCGGTGCTGGGCGTCGGCGCGGGCGTCGGGCTCGCGGTCGGGCTGATGAAGCTCATGGGCTCCATGGGCATGCATCTCTCGACGGCCGACCTGACGGTCAAGTGGACGACCCCGGTGGTCGGTCTGCTCCTCGGGGTCGTCGTCACCGTCCTCGCCGCCTACCTGCCCGCCCGCCGGGCCGGCAAGGTCTCCCCGATGGCCGCGCTGCGGGACGCCGGTGCTCCGGCCGACGCCAGGGCGGGTCGCATACGGGCCCTGGTGGGCGTGCTGCTGACCGGTGCCGGCGGCTACAGCCTCTACCTGGCCGGCAACGTCAGCAAGGCGACCGACGGTTCGCTGTGGCTGGGTCTGGGTGTCGTCCTCTCCCTCATCGGGTTCGTGGTCATCGGCCCGCTGCTCGTGGCCGGTGTGGTGCGCGTCCTGGGCGCCGTACTGCTGCGGATGTTCGGTCCGGTCGGGCGGATGGCCGAGCGCAACGCACTGCGCAACCCGCGCCGAACGGGTGCCACGGGCGCCGCCCTGATGATCGGGCTCGCGCTGGTCGCCTGTCTGTCGGTGGTCGGCTCGTCGATGGTCGCCTCCGCCACGGACCAGCTCGACAAGACCGTCGGCACGGACTTCATCATCCAGTCCGACAGCGGGCAGCTGGTCACCCCGCAGGCGGTCAAGGCCGTCAAGGACACGCCGGGGCTGGCGCGGGTCACCGAGTACAAGTCGACCGAGGCCGACTACACGACGCCCGACGGCAAGACGCTCAAGGACACCGACATCACCGCGGCCGATCCGACGTACGCGAGCGACCTCCGCAAGAAGATGGTCGCCGGGAAGCTCAAGGACGCCTATCTGCCCGACTCGATGTCCGTGCACGAGAAGTTCGCCAAGGCGCACGACATCCACCTGGGCTCGAGGATCAAGGTCGCCTTCAAGGACGGCGGCACGGCCGAACTGACGGTCCGGGCCATCACCACCAGCGACGACGTGATCGACCAGGGCGCCAAGTACACCTCGATCGCCACGCTCGCGAAATACGTGCCGGCCGACAAGATGCCGCTCGACGAGCTGGTCTTCGCCACCGCCGACAAGGGGCAGCAGGACGCCGCGTACACGTCGCTGAAGTCCGCGCTGCACGACTACCCGCAGTACAAGGTGCGCGACCAGACCGACTACAAGCAGGCCCTGAAGGACCAGATCGGCCAGCTCCTGAACATGATCTACGGCCTCCTCGCCCTGGCGATCATCGTCGCCGTCCTGGGCGTGGTGAACACCCTGGCCCTCTCGGTGGTCGAGCGGACCCGTGAGATCGGCCTGATGCGCGCCATCGGCCTCTCCCGCCGCCAGCTGCGCCGCATGATCCGCATGGAGTCGGTGGTCATCGCCCTCTTCGGCGCCCTGCTGGGCCTCGGCCTGGGCATGGGCTGGGGCGCCACCGCCCAGCAGCTCCTCGCCCTGGAGGGCCTGAAGGTCCTGGACATCCCGTGGCCGACGATCACCGCGGTCTTCCTCGGCTCGGCGTTCGTGGGGCTGTTCGCGGCACTGATCCCGGCGTTCCGGGCGGGGCGGATGAACGTGCTGAACGCGATCGCCACCGAGTAGGGGGGACGGGGGGTACGGCCACCGCACACGGGGGTTGCGGGGGAGCGCCCGGCACCGGGGAGTCTTGGGGGACTCGCCGGTGCCGGGCCTTTTGGACGCGGGACACGGAAGACTCGGCCCATGGACGCAGGACTCGCCGCGCTGTCGGGTGCCGCTGTCGGCTCGGTCGCCACTCTCGCCGCCGCGCTCGTGAGCGGCCGGACACAGGCACGGGCGCAGCATGATCAGTGGCGCCGTCAGCACCGCCGCGACGCATACGCCGGCTACCTCAGTGCACTCCACGACCGCGACATCGCCATGGACGCCGTCCTCGACGCGCTGCGTTCGGACGACCCGGACCTGGCCGACCTCGACGAGAAAAGACGTCACTTCGTCACCCTGGCCCGCGAGGTCCACCGCGCGGCCGAAGTCGTCCTCCTCGAAGGACCGGCGTCCCTGACCGAAGTCGTCTCGCGAGTCGCCCACGCCTCCAGCGACCTCTCCCACGTCATGCGGCGGATGGCCGAGAACGCCCATGCGCGGGACACCACCGCCACAGCGGAGGACGCCGCCCTCGCCGTGGAACGGGAGGACGTCCTCCACCAGGCGATCAGAGCCTTCCGGCCGGCGGCTCGCAGCGTCATCGGCACCACGGACTGACACGGCCGGCCCCGATGGGCGCGCCGACGCCGGGCACCCCACCCACCGGCGTTGTCCACAGCCCCCCGCGCCCTCGCCGCCGCCGACGTAGGCTGGAGGTACCCCCGGCCCGCAGCGCGCGTCGGGCGATTCGCGTTGCCCACCCCCGGACGAAAGCCGCCCCGAATGAGCCTGCACGGTCTGCTCGACGCCGTCGTCAAGGACCCCGCCCTCGCGGAAGCGATCAGGGCGGGCGCAGACGGCAACCGCATGCACGTCGATCTGGTCGGCCCCCCGGCGGCCCGCCCGTTCGCGGTGGCCGCGCTGGCCCGCGAGACCGGCCGCCCGGTGCTGGCGGTGACGGCGACGGGACGCGAGGCGGAGGATCTGGCGGCCGCTCTGAGGTCCCTGCTGCCGGCGGACGGCGTCGTCGAGTACCCCTCCTGGGAGACCCTCCCGCACGAGCGGCTGAGCCCGCGCAGCGACACCGTGGGCCGCCGGCTCGCGGTCCTGCGGCGCCTCGCCCACCCCACCCCCGACGACCCCGAGACCGGGCCGGTGTCCGTGGTCGTGGCGCCCGTACGGTCCGTGCTGCAGCCGCAGGTCAAGGGGCTCGGAGATCTGGAGCCGGTCGCCCTGAGGACCGGGCGGACCGCCGATCTGAACACCGTCGTGGAGGCCCTCGCCGCCGCCGCGTACGCGCGCGTGGAACTCGTCGAGAAGCGGGGCGAGTTCGCCGTACGAGGCGGGATCCTGGACGTCTTCCCGCCCACCGAGGAGCACCCCCTCCGCGTCGAGTTCTGGGGCGACGACGTCGAGGAGATCCGCTACTTCAAGGTCGCCGACCAGCGGTCGCTCGAAGTCGCCGAGCACGGGCTGTGGGCGCCCCCCTGCCGTGAACTTCTGTTGACGGAAGACGTCCGTACGCGTGCGCGTACCCTCGCCGAACAGCACCCCGAGCTGGGCGAGCTGCTCGGCAGGATCGCCGAGGGGATCGCGGTCGAGGGCATGGAGTCCCTCGCCCCCGTCCTCGTCGACGACATGGAGCTGCTGCTCGACGTACTGCCCGCGCGCGCCATGGCCGTGGTGTGCGACCCGGAGCGGGTCCGCACGCGCGCCGCCGATCTCGTCGCCACCAGCCAGGAGTTCCTGCAGGCCTCCTGGGCGGCCACCGCGGGCGGCGGCGAGGCCCCCATCGACGTCGACGCGGCCTCGCTCTGGTCCATCGCGGACGTCCGGGACCGGGCCCGCGAGCTGGGCATGATGTGGTGGTCGGTGTCGCCCTTCGCGGCGGACGAGGAGTTGGACGCAGACACGCTGAAGCTCGGCATGCACGCCCCCGAGACCTACCGCGGCGACACCGCCAAGGCCCTCGCCGACACCAAGGGCTGGCTCGCCGACGGCTGGCGCACGGTCTTCGTCACCGAGGCCCACGGCCCGGCCGCCCGCACGGTCGAGGTCCTCGGCGGCGAGGGTGTCGCGGCCCGTCTGGAGGCGGACCTCGGCAGGATCTCCCCGTCCGTCGTGCACGTGGCGTGCGGCTCGATCGACTACGGCTTCGTCGACACGGCGCTCAAGCTGGCCGTCCTGACCGAGACCGACCTCTCCGGACAGAAGGCGGCCGGCAAGGACGGCGCCCGGATGCCGGCCCGCCGCCGCAAGACCATCGACCCGCTCACCCTGGAGGCGGGCGACTACATCGTCCACGAGCAGCACGGCGTGGGCCGCTACATCGAGATGGTGCAGCGGACCGTGCAGGGCGCGACCCGCGAATACCTCGTCGTCGAGTACGCCCCCGCCAAGCGCGGCCAGCCCGGCGACCGCCTCTACATCCCCACCGACCAGCTGGAGCAGATCACCAAGTACGTCGGCGGCGAGGCCCCGACCCTCCACCGCCTGGGCGGCGCCGACTGGACCAAGACCAAGGCGCGCGCCAAGAAGGCCGTCAAGGAGATCGCGGCCGACCTCATCAAGCTGTACAGCGCGCGCATGGCGGCCCCCGGGCACATCTTCGGCCCGGACACCCCCTGGCAGCGCGAGCTGGAGGACGCCTTCCCGTACGTCGAGACCCCCGACCAGCTGACCACCATCGCCGAGGTCAAGGAGGACATGGAGAAGTCGGTCCCCATGGACCGCCTGATCTGCGGCGACGTCGGCTACGGCAAGACGGAGATCGCGGTGCGGGCCGCGTTCAAGGCGGTCCAGGACGGCAAACAGGTGGCGGTGCTGGTGCCGACCACGCTGTTGGTGCAGCAGCACTTCGGGACGTTCTCCGACCGCTACTCCCAATTCCCCGTGAAGGTACGGGCGTTGTCGCGCTTCCAGACGGACACCGAGGCGAAGGCGGTCCTGGAGGGGCTGCGCGAGGGCTCGGTGGACGTCGTCATCGGCACGCACCGCCTGTTCTCGTCGGAGACGAAATTCAAGGACCTGGGCCTGGTCATCGTCGACGAGGAGCAGCGCTTCGGCGTCGAGCACAAGGAGCAGCTGAAGAAGCTGCGCGCGAACGTGGACGTCCTGACGATGTCCGCGACCCCGATCCCCAGAACCCTGGAGATGGCGGTCACCGGCATCCGCGAGATGTCGACGATCACCACCCCGCCCGAGGAGCGCCACCCGGTCCTGACCTTCGTCGGCCCGTACGAGGAGAAGCAGATCGGCGCGGCGATCCGCCGTGAACTCCTGCGCGAGGGCCAGGTCTTCTACATCCACAACCGGGTGGAGTCGATCGACCGCGCGGCCTCGCGCCTGCGGGAGATCGTCCCCGAGGCGCGCATCGCGACGGCCCACGGCCAGATGTCGGAGTCGACGCTGGAACAGGTGGTGGTCGACTTCTGGGAGAAGAAGTACGACGTCCTCGTCTCCACCACGATCGTCGAGTCCGGCATCGACATCTCCAACGCGAACACGCTGATCGTGGAGCGCGGCGACAACTTCGGCCTCTCCCAGCTGCACCAGCTGCGCGGCCGGGTCGGCCGGGGCCGTGAACGCGGTTACGCCTACTTCCTCTACCCGCCGGAGAAGCCGCTGACGGAGACGGCCCACGAGCGGCTCGCGACGATCGCCCAGCACACGGAGATGGGCGCGGGCATGTACGTGGCGATGAAGGACCTGGAGATCCGCGGCGCGGGCAATCTGCTGGGCGGCGAACAGTCCGGGCACATCGCGGGCGTCGGCTTCGACCTGTACGTCCGGATGGTCGGCGAGGCGGTCGCGGACTACCGCGCCTCCCTGGAAGGCGGCGTGGAGGAGGAGCCGCCCCTGGAGGTCAAGATCGAGCTCCCGGTCGACGCACACGTCCCGCACGACTACGCCCCCGGCGAGCGCCTGCGCCTCCAGGCGTACCGCGCCATCGCCTCCGTCAACACGGAGGAGGACATCAAGGCGGTCCGCGAGGAACTCGTCGACCGCTACGGCAAGTTGCCCGAACCGGTCGAGAACCTGCTTCTGGTGGCCGGCCTCCGTATGCTCGCCCGCGCGTGCGGCGTCGGCGAAGTCGTCCTTCAGGGCAACAACATCCGCTTCGCACCGGTGGAGTTGAGGGAGTCCCAGGAACTGCGGGTCAAGCGGCTCTACCCGGGGACCGTCATCAAGCCGGCGGTGCACCAGGTTCTCGTACCCCGCCCGAAGACCGCGAAGGTGGGCGGAAAGCCGCTGGTCGGGCGTGAACTGCTGGGCTGGGTCGGGGAGTTCCTGACATCGATCCTCGGATCGTAGGAGGATTCCGGGGGCGAGGGTTCGGCCCACCAGGGGGGCACGTCATGGGCGAGGGCGCGGAGTTGACCTCGGAGCGGGTGCGGCAGATGTGGCATCTGCTGGAACCGCTGCACGCCGTCCTCTACTACGCGCCGGAGGTGTTCGAGGAGGCGGCCGCGCTCGGATACGCCACCGAAGAACGGTGGCCGAGCTACTTCCCTTGCCGTTCCGCGCCGTTGGGGGCGGTCGGCGCCGGGCAGGTGGCGTCCGCGTTCTACAGCTTCGGCCCGCGCATGGTCGCCGCGCACATGGACGTGGCCTGGGACGCGGCGAGTCCGCAGGACGTGCTGGAGGCGCGGCTGCGCGGGGTCGACCGGGCCTACCGGACGATCCTCGGCGACCGCGTCGACAGCGCCGAACTGGCCGAGGCCGCCGCTCTCGCGCGGCGGGCGGCCGAGGCCGTGGACCTCGCGGGACGGCCGCTGGCCGCCGCCGTCGCGGCACTTCAGTGGCCCGAGGCACCGCATCTGCAGCTCTGGCACGCGGCCACGGTGCTGCGCGAGCACCGCGGGGACGGACATGTCGCCGCGCTGCTCGTGGCCGGGCTCGACCCGGTGGAGTCGCTCGTGTCGTTCGCCGCGATCGGGGCGGCGAGCGTCGAACGGTTCGAGAGCCGGGGCTGGAGCGCCGGAGAGTGGGCGGCCGGGCGGAGACGGCTGTCGGCCCGTGGGCTCGTCGACGAGGAGGGCACGGCCACCGAGGCCGGACGCGCGGTGCGCCGACGTGTCGAGGACGACACCGACCGGCTGGCCGCCGTGCCCTGGCGGAGCCTGGGCCCGGACGCGACCGGCCGACTCGCCGAACTCCTGGGGGAGTTCTGGGTCGCCATACTGTCGTCCGGCCTGCTGCCGTCGGAGACGACCCTCGGCATCGGAAAGGTCTGACCTACCTGGTCACCGGGCCCACCCCATGACCGGCCCTGCCCGGCAGGGGCAAGCCGTCCGCGGGCGCAGGGCTCCGCGGACGGCCTCAAGTGCCATGTGAGTTCAGGGGTTACTGCTGGTCGGGCCGGTCGCGGTCCATGCCGAGCCGGTCCTCGACCTGCTGCTGGGCCTGGTCGACCTGGCTCTCGTACTTGCTGCCGGTCCTCTCGTTGACCTTCTTCTCCGCGGCGTCGGACATGCCCTTGGCCTTGTCCTGCGCCATGCGGTTGCTCTTGAACCTGTCGAAGATGCCCATCCAGAGCTCCTTCCGGAGGTGACTCAGGATCGACGATACGACCGGTATGGGTGGAGTGCCCACTTATGGGGTCTACGCCCGTGTGGGTGTGGACCGGTCCTCCTGATTGCCCCGGTGCGCCCTGCCGCTACGGTGTGCGCGAGTCGTACCAGGGAAGACGTCCCGTGCGGGGGTGACCGGGGTTGGCAAGGGGAGGGACGCAACGTGAGGCGTCTTAGGGGCGGGGCCGCGGCCGCCGTCGTGCTGGTGTTCGCCGTTGCCGGGTGCAAGGCCGAGACGGAGACCGGGTCCGGCGGCCCGCAGGAGACGGGCGGTGGAGGCGCCGCCCTCACCGCTGCCGAGTCCTTGACCGTGAAGGGGCGGGCGCCGAAGACCGGTTACTCGCGGCAACGGTTCGGCACCGCCTGGGCGGACACCGACTCCAACTCCTGCGACACTCGCGACGACATCCTCAAACGGGACCTGGAGAACGTGAGGTTCACCAGCGGCACGTGCAAGGTGTCGTACGGCGTCCTGGAGTCGGACCCGTACTCCGGCAAGAAGGTCACCTACAGGCGCGGGGCCAGCCTGGTCGACATCGACCACATCGTCCCGCTCTCCGACGCCTGGCAGAAGGGCGCCAAGTACTGGGACGCCAGCAAGCGCATAGCCCTCGCCAACGACCCGCTCAACCTCATAGCGGTCGACTCGAGCACCAACCGCTCGAAGGGCGACGGCGACGCGGCGACCTGGCTGCCGCCGAACAAGTCGTACCGCTGCACATACGTCGCCGGTCAGGTGGCGGTGAAGCAGAAATACCAGCTGTGGGTCACCGCCGCCGAGAAGGGCGCCATGGAGAAGATCCTCCGGACGTGCCCGGGACAGAAGCTGCCCTCCGGCGGGAATCCCACGGACGCGCCGGCCCGGTTCCGCGCGAACTGACGGGGGCCGACGGGGACTTGCGCCGGTGACCTCGTACGGCGGCGGGAAACTCGGTTTCCGGGGGTGGTGTCCCCGCCTACGGTGACCGCATGGAGCTGAAGGTGTCGAGTCTCGCCGACCGCCCGGAGATGCTGCGAGCCGTGCTCGACATGCCCGACACCTGGGCGGAGTTCACGACTCAGGACCCCGTGGGCAACTCCCACTACGGGCGCATCCCCGCCGAACTCCCCGAGTACGTCCTCTTCGCCGAGACCGAGCGCGGCGAGGTCCTCGCCCACGCCTACAGCGTGCCCTTCCGTCTCGACACCGAGGGCCGGGGCCGACTCCCCGACCGGGGCTGGGACCAGGTCCTCGTCTGGGCCTTCGCCGACCTGCGCCGCGGGGTGCGGCCCGACACCGTCAGCGCGATCTCGATCGTGGTCCACCCGCGGGCCCAGGGCCTCGGCCTCTCCGGCCGGATGCTGGACGCGATGCGGGCCAACGCCCGCGCCCACGGCTTCACCGAGGTCGTCGCCCCCGTCCGCCCCAGCGTCAAGCACCTCGAACCGCACACCCCCATCGAGGAGTACGCCCACCGGGTGCGCGAGGACGGTCTGCCGCACGACCCCTGGCTGCGCGTCCACGCCCGCGCCGGCGCCCGCATCGAGCGGGTGGCCACCGCCTCCATGACCGTCGCCGGCTCTCTGGAGGAGTGGCGCGCCTGGACCGGGCTGCCCTTCGACACCCAGGGCGACATCGAGGTACCGGGGGCACTGGTGCCGGTGCGGTGCGAACCGGAGCGGGGGTACGCGGTGTACGTCGAGCCCAATGTGTGGATGCGACACCTCCTCTGACGGCGCCGCTCACTCCGTCGCCGAAGCGCCCGGCACGTGAACGCTTGATGTGCCCCCATCAATGAAATCGCAAAGATTTCCGAAAGGAGCAAAGGGGCGCCAGAAGCAAAGTCGGACAGGTTCAGCAAGCGATGGTCAAACACCGTCCAAGATCGCTCCTTTGCTCTATTCACTCTTTGTTTACAACGGGCAAGATCTCTCCGTTTTCTGTGGCCTCTCTGTCGGTACGTCAACTGGCGGCGAGGCCTGGCCTGTTGTGCCCATTCGAGTGTGGGAGTCCCAGCCGTGCGTGTTCGGCCCTTCAGCCGTGTCCGCTCCACCCGCCGTACACGGCGCGCCCGTCGCGGTGTCGCGGTACTTCTGCTGACCGTGTTCGCCTGCATGTGGACGACACAGTCGGCGGTGGCCGCCGGGGCCGAACTCCACGCGGTGGACCTCTCGTTGCCGAGTCTGTCCTCGATCACGGCCTGGCTGAAGGACCCGCACTGGGGCAGGCTGCCCGGGGAGAAGTCGGGTACCGCGGCGGGGAAGCGGCACCATGTCTCCGCCGGGGCCACCGAGGCACACCGAGGCAAGGGCCGCAAGCCGGGGAAGGGCAAGGGCGAACTCGGCGCCTACCGGGCGCACCGAGCGGCCGTGAAGCACGGCAAGAGCGCCGGCGGCGCCACCTTCGACGCCAGGACCAGCAAGCGGGACGCGGCCAAGTCCTCCCGCACCGACACTGTGTACGACAACGCCGACGGGTCCACCACCAGACGGATCTACCCGATGCCCGTCAACTACCAGGTCGGCAAGGGCAGGTGGGCGCCCATCGACGTGGACGTGCGGGCCGGGCCCGACGGGCGCTGGTACGAGAAGGCCAACTCTGTCGGCGTCGACTTCGCCGCGATGGCCGACGACTCCGACCTCGTCTCCCTGGCTCCCGACGAAAAGCACTCCGTCGCCTACGAATTGAAGGGCGCCCGGTCCGTCAAGGGCACCGCCGACGGCTCCCGCGTCACCTACCCGGGCGTCCTCACCGACACCGACCTCCAGGTCGCCCCCACCGCCACCGGCGTGAAGGAAGCGGTCGTCCTGCACTCCGCGGACGCCGGCGACTCCTGGACCTTCCCGCTCCACCTCAAGGGGCTCACCCCGGTCCAGAACAAAGACGGCTCGATCGTCCTGCGTGACGCCGAGGGCAAGACCGTCGAGCGCGTCCCTTCGTCGTACGCCTACGACTCGAAGGTCGACCCGCGCTCCGGTGACCCGGCCACCACGCACGACGTGACCACGACCCTCGTGCGCGACGGCAGCGGCTACGCACTGCGGATCAGCCTCGACGAGGCCTGGCTGACGGACGCGCACCGCGTCTTCCCCGTCACCGTCGACCCGACCGTCACCGACGGCTGGACGACCACCTACGCGGAGTCGGGCGCGGCCGGCGACCACTCCTACGAGCAGACGATCAAGGTCGGTTCGTACGACTCGGGCACGCACTCCGCCGCCGGCTACATCAACCACTGGGACACCGCCTGGGACGCGAGCGGCGCGACGGTCAGCTCGGCCACGCTGCACCTGTTCGACACCTGGGCCTCGACCTGCACCGCCGAGCGTTTCGACGTCGCCCTGGTCACCAAGGCGTGGACGCCCGAGGGCGTCACCAGCTACCCCGGCCCGACCTACGGCTCCTCCATCGGCAACGCCACCCCGAGCGTCCCGACCGCCTGCGCGAACACCGCTGCCGACCGGACCGTCGGCGACTGGGTCAGCGTGTCTCTGTCGACGTCGGCGATCCAGGGCTGGTTCAGCGGGACGACCGCCGACTACGGCCTCGCGGTGTACGCGTCGACGACCGACGCCCTGCACTGGAAGCAGTTCGGCTCGTTCAACGACCCCTCGCTCGGCCCGTACATCGTCGTCACCTACACCGGGAACACCGCCCCGCAGCTCTACGAGCAGTTCCCCGCCGACAACGCGGTCGTCGGCACCACCACCCCCGAGCTCACCGCCTGGGCGGGCGGCGCCAACTCCACCAGCGGCAGTGGCAACCAGTACCAGTTCAAGGTCTACGACGCGAACAACACCCTGGTCGCCGACTCGGGCCTCGTCTCCACCGGCGACTGGACCGTGCCCTCCGGGAAACTGGCCTGGGGCAAGAACTACACCTGGCAGGTGCAGGCGTACGACTCCACGACCGGGCTCTACTCGCCCGCCGACCCCTACGCGTTGTCCGTCCAAGTACCCCAGCCCGTGATCACCTCCGGGCTGTCGCAGAACAGCAGCGACCACGGCTTCGACGCGTCCATCGGCAACTACACGACCTCCGACACCGACGCCTCGATCTCGACCGTCGGCCCGTCCCTGGACGTCGAGCGCGACTACAACTCCCGTGACCCGCGCTGGACCGGGGCCTTCGGTGCCGGCTGGTCGTCCATCCTCGACTCGCGCGCCACCGAGCAGTACAACGCCGCCGGGACCGTCACCAGCGTCAACGTCACCTACCCGGACGGTTCCCAGGTCGGCTACGGCAAGAACAGCGACGGCACCTTCGCGCCGGGCACCGGCCGCTGGGCCACGTTCACCACGGTCAGCGGCGGCGGCTACAGCCTGACCGACAAGGACGACACGGTCTACGCCTTCACCACCTCGCTGGGCTCGGGCGCCTACGGTCTCACCTCCGTCACGGACGCCAACGGGCGTGCCATCGCGCTGACCTGGACCAGCGGACACGTCACCAAGATGAAGTCCGCCGTCTCGGGCCGCTCCCTGAACTTCACCTGGTCCACGCCGAGCGGCGCCCTCGCCGCACACGTCGCCACCGTCACCACCGACCTGGTCGACGCCACGGACTCCTCGTCCGCGCTGACCTGGAACTACGGTTACTCCGGCGACCAGCTGACGACCGTGTGCGCCCCGCTGTCGACGACGAAGTGCACGACCTACGGCTACACGACGGGCTCGCAGTACCAGAACGCCTCCCTCGACCTCGACCCGGGCGCCGCATGGCCGCTCACCGAGAGCTCCGGCACGACCGCCAAGGACGCGGTCCTCGCCAACGAGGGCACCAAGAACGCCACGTACGAGAACGTGACGCTCGGCGCGGCCGGCCCGCTCACCGGCTCCTCCTCCACCGCCGCCTCCTTCAACGGCACCACCTCCGACGTGGCGCTGCCGAAGAACACCGGCAACGACACCGACTCGGGCGCCCTGTCCCTGTGGTTCAAGACCTCGGCCGGACCGGGCGTGCTCTACTCCTACGCCTCCCAGCCGATCGGCTCCGGACAGGCCGCCGGGTTCTACACCCCGTCGATCTACGTCGGCACCGACGGCAAGCTGAACGCCGAGTTCTGGTACAGCGGCGGCGTCAACCCGATCGTGTCCTCGGCGTCCGTGGCCGACGGCAAGTGGCACCACGTGGTGCTGAGCGCGGCGGGCAACTCGCAGACGCTGTTCCTGGACAACGCGAAGGTCGGTTCGCGCAGCGGCACCGTCTCCATCAAGAGCGCGGTCGCCTTCGGCAAGAACCAGGTCTTCAACTACCTCGGCACCGGGTTCCTCGGCGGCAGCTGGCCGGACGAGCCGCACAGCAGCTCCAGCGACGCGACCGGGTACGCGACGTACTTCACCGGCTCGATCGCCGATGTCGCCTGGTACGGGCGGCCGTTGGTCGCCGCCGACGTCAACTCCCTCTACCAGTACGGCACTCACTCGGCGAGCCTGCTCACCTCGGTCAAGCGCCCCTCGGGCAAGTCCTTCGCCACGATGACGTACGACCCGGCGACCACGACGCTGACCCAGCTCAGCGACGAGAACGGCGGCGTCTGGAAGCTCGCCGCGCCCACGGTCGCCGGCTCCAGCCAGACCTACCGGGGCGCGGTGCTCGGCGCCGGCCCCGCCGGCTACTACCGGCTCGGCGAAGCGGCCGGGGCGACCACGGCCGTCAACGAGGTGCACGGCGGCAACGGCACGTACAGCGGGGTGACGCTCGGGGCGACGGGCCCGTTCAGCGACGCCAAGGCCACGACCTACGACGGCAGTGCCTCGTACACCGAACTGCCGACCTCCGTGCAGTTCGGCACCAGTGACCGCAGCCTCGAACTCTGGTTCAAGACCGCCTCCCAGGGCGTCATCGTCGGCGCGCAGTCGGCGACGATATCCGGCGCGACCGCCACCTCCGGCACCTGGGCGCCGCTCCTGTACGTCGGCTCCGACAACAAGCTGCACGGCCACTACTACTCGGGCAGCGGTTCCGGCTCGACCGCGTTCGGCTCGACCGGTACGGTCACCGACAACACCTGGCACCACGTGGCCCTCACGGCCTCCGGCGCCACCCAGACCCTGTACCTGGACGGCGTCAAGCAGTCCAGCTACTCGGGCACCCCGGCCGACCAGACCTACAACCACGTCTACCTCGGCGCCGGATTCGCCAAGAGCTGGCTCGACTCCCCGGGAGACGTCAGCCACTTCACCGGTTCCATCGCGGACGCGGCCTTCTACCACTCGGCGCTCACCGCCGCCGACGTCGCCGCGCATGTCGAGGCCGCCAAGAACTCCACCGGTCTGCTCCCGGTCGAGACGGTCAAGGTGACCTCGCCGACGACGTCCACGCTGACCTACACCTACGACGTCACCAACGGCAACCGGGCCCTGACCGAGACCGACGGCCTCGGCGACAAGACCAGCTTCGGCTACGACACGGCCGGTTTCGAGCACACCGTCACCGACCCCAACGGCGCGGTCACCACCACCGGCCACGACGTCCGCGGCAACATCGTCTCGTCGACGAACTGCCAGGACCAGGTCGCGAACAAGTGCAACACCGAGTACTACACGTACTACCCGGACGACACGACCGCCCAGCTCACCACCGCCGACCCCCGCAACGACCAGCTGCTGACGGAGCGCGACGGCCGCTCGGCGTCCGCGACCGACAACACCTATCTCACGTCCTACACCTACGACTCCGCGGGCAACCAGACCGTCACCACCGGCCCCGCGGTGCCCGGCTTCCCCTCCGGCCGGTCGACGACCACCGTCTACAGCGACGGCACCAGCACCTACCCGTCCGCCGACGGCGGGGTGGTGCCCAAGGGCCTGCCGGTGAAGACCGTCAGCCCCGGCGGCGCGGTCAACACGGTCTCCTACTTCACCGACGGTGACGTCGCCTCGACCACGGACGCCATCGGCCTGGTCACGTCGTACACCTACGACGGGCTGGGCCAGGTCCTGAGCCAGAAGGTCGTCTCCGACACCTACCCGGGCGGGCTCACGACGAGCTACACCTACGACAAGAACGGCCAGGTGACGGCCGAGCACGACCCGCAGCTCACCGACCGTGTCTCGGGCTCGACCCACACCGCCGTCTCCAGCACGGTCTACGACGACGACGGCGACGTCCTGTCCCAGACCGTCGCCGACGGCAACGGCGGCGACGCCTCCCGCACCGAGACGCAGACCTACGACGCCTACGACCGTCTGGCGACGGAGTCCGACGCCAACGTCGCGGCGGGCACGTCCTACGGCAACACGACGACGTACGCGTACGACACCTCCGGCAACAAGACCCAGGAGGTGACGAGCGCCGGCAACGAGACCGACTACACCTACGACGACAACGGCAACCTGCTCACGCAGAGCCTGATGTACACCGGCGACCCGGTCTCCCCGCAGACCGCGACGAAGCTCGTCGAGTCCTCGCGGGCCTACGACCCGGCCGGGCGGCTGGCGTCGGTCACCGACGCGATGGGCAGCACGACGTCGTACACGTACACCGACGACGGTCTGACCGCGACGGTGAAGAAGACCAGCTCGGACGGCACCAGCAGCTACGTCCTGGAGTCCGACACCTACGACGCGGCCGGCAACCTGCTGACCCAGACGACGGACAACGGCGAGAACGTCACCCAGTACACGGTCGACGCCTCCGACCGCACGACGTCCACCACCGTCGACCCGACCGGAGTCGACCGCGTGTCCACCGTGTCGTACACCCCGGACGACCAGGTCGCCTCCGAGAACGACCACGACGCGACCGGTTTCGACCGCACCACCACCGACTCCTACGACGACATGGGCAACCTGCTCAGCGAGACGCTGTACGGGGACGCCTCGGGTCACCCGGCGGGCTGGTGGAAGCTGAACCAGACCTCCGGCCGGTCCGTCACCGACGCCTCCGGCACCGGCAACACCGCCACCGCCGGACCGGGCGTGACCTGGTCCGACGACGCCGCCCAGTTCAGCGGCGACACCAGCGGCAACGGCGACATCGTCGCCACCAACAGCCCGGTCCTGGACACCAGCGCCTCCTACACCGTCTCCGCGTGGGTGAAGCTGTCGGACACCTCGACGTTCCGCACCTTCGTCTCGCAGGGCGGCACCAACCGCTCCTCCTTCTACCTCCAGTACGCCTCCAGCCAGGGCGTCTTCCGCCTCATCTCACCCAGCCAGGACTCCTCCGGCACCCCGTCGGCGTACTACAACGCCTACGCCTCCAGCGCCCCCGCGCTGAACACCTGGACCCACCTGGTCGGCGTCTTCGACGCGTCCAGCGGCACCATGAGCCTGTACGTCAACGGCTCCCTCGCGGGCAGCGCCACCAACTCCGCGCCGTGGACCGGCTCCGGCCCGCTGTCCATCGGCGGCGCCAAGACCGCCGGCGGCACCGTCAGCAACGCCGTCAACGGCTCGGTCAGCAACGTCCAGACCTACCAGCGGGCGCTGTCGTCGAGCGAGATCTCCTCCCTGTACGGCAAGGGCCGCTCGGGCGGCACGGTCGGCTCCTCGGACCAGCAGACCACCAGCTACACGTACGACAAGCGGGGCCTGCCCACGTCCATGACGGACCCGGAGCAGCACACCACCAACTACGAGTACGACGAGGCCGGCAACCTCGCGGTCACCACGGCACCGGCGGTCCAGTCGGAGCCCGACGGAATCGCCGCGAACGCCGCGACGGTCCGCCCCGTCACCTGGAGCGGCTTCAACACCTTCGGCGAGTCCGTCGAGGAGAAGGACCCGAACGGCCTGGTCACCCACACGGCCTACGACGCCGACGGCAACAAGGTCAGCGAGACCCTTCCGTCGTACACCCCGGCCGGGGCGTCGAGCCCCAACGCGGGCACGACCGTCTGGACCTACGACAGCGAGGGCAACCAGACCAGCGCGACCACGCCCGGCGGAAAGACCACGTCCTACCTCTACGACCAGATCGGCGACCTGGCCCAGATCACCGAACCCGACGGCACCAAGACCCACGCCACCTACGACACCAACGGCAACCAGCGCACGGCGACCGACGGCACGGGCGCCCAGACCCAGGCGACGTACGACTACCTGGGCCGCCAGGTCACATCAACCACCCTGGAGCGCTACCCGTCGACCCGCACGCTGACGACGAACTACTCCTACGGCGTCACCACCGGCAACCCCTACGGCGCGCACATGGCGTCGGTGAAGACGCCGGGCGGTGTGACCACGTCGTACGCCTACAACCGCGCGGGTGACGTCACCTCGACGACGGACGGTGCGGGCAACACCACCGCCTACGCCTACGACTTCGAGGACAACAACACCAAGACGACGCTGGCGGACGGCAGTTACACCACCACCGACTACAACGTGAACGACGACCCGACGGCGACCCGCAGTTACGACGCCAACGGCACGTTCCTGTACGGCACTTCGCAGCAGTACGACGGCGACGGCAACCTGGTCGCGGCGACGGACGCCAACCAGCACACCACGCGCTGGACGTACGACGCGGCGGGCACCATCACCCAGCAGGTCGAGCCGGTCGACGCCACGACCTCGATCACCACGTCCTTCGGCTACGACCAGGCCGGCAACCGCACCCGCTTCACGGACGGCCGCGGCAACTCCTGGCGCTACAGCTACACCCCCTGGGGCCAGCAGGAGAAGGTGATCGAGCCGACGACGTCCCAGTACACCTCGGACGCCGACTCGACCACGACCTTCGCCTACGACGCGGACGGCAACGTCACCTCGGCGACCGCGCCCGGCGGTGTCACGACGTCGATGACGTACGACGCCAACGACCAGCTGAAGACGATGTCGGGTACGGGCGCGGAAGCCGCCACGGCGAAGCACACCTTCTCCTACGACGCCGACGGCCGAGTCACCTCGGCGGCCACGGACGAGGCGGGGACGTCGGGCGCGACCGACCACCAGGCGTCGACGAGCGACTCGTTCACCTACGACGACCGCGGCGACGTCCTGTCCGCCTCGGGCTCGGCGGGCTCGTCGAGCTTCACGTACAACGACGACGGCTCGATGCTGACCCGGACGGACCCGGCCGGCACCCAGTCCTACGGCTACGACACGGCGGGCCGCCTCTCCTCCCTGGACGACGCGGCGACCGGCACCCATCTGACGTACACGTACGACCAGTTGAACAACGTCAAGACGATCAAGTACGGCAGCACCGGCCAGACCCGCACCTTCGGCTACAACAGCGCGCACGAACTGTCGAGCGACGTCCTGGTGCAGGGCGCGTCGACGCTGTCGAGCTTCACCTACGGCTACGACAACAACGGCAACCTGACGTCGAAGACGACGGCGGGTGTGACCGGCGCGTCGACGAACACGTACTCCTACGACTGGTCCGACCGCCTGACCTCCTGGAACAACGGCACGACCACGACGGCGTACTCCTACGACGCCTCGGGCAACCGGGTGAGGGTCGGGGCGGACGTGTACACGTACGACGCCCGTGACCAGCTGACCTCGGACGGCACGCACTCGTACTCCTACTCCGCGCGCGGCACGATGACGCAGGAGTCGTCCACGGCCGACGGCACCGCGGCCTTCAAGACGGACGCGTTCGGCGACCAGATCGTGGCGGGCGACCAGTCGTACACGCTGGACGCGCTGGGCCGGAACATCACCGACACGGACACCAGCGTGTCCTCGACCCGCACCTTCACCTACTCCGGCGCGGACAACACGATCGCGACGGACGGGGACGGGTCGTACACGTACGACCCGTCGGGCGGCCTGGTGGGCATCAAGCAGACCGGCTCGTCGACCGGGGCCCTGGCCCTGACGGACCTGCACGACGATGTGGTCGGCACCTTCACATCAGGTGCGACGTCGTTGTCGGGTTCGGCGACGTACGACCCGCTGGGGAAGGTGACGGCGGTCGCGTCGTTGATCGGTCATCTCGGCTTCCAGTCGGGCTGGACGGAGCCGGGCACGGGTGACGTGGGCACGGCGTCGCGCTGGTACAACCCGAACACGGGCGAGTTCCTGAACAAGGACAGCGTGTCGGCGTCGGCGACGCCGGACTCGGTGGCGGCGAACCCGTTCGCCTACGTCGACGACAACCCGCTGGTGGGCACGGACCCCTCGGGTCACTGCTCGTGGTGGACGGGCTCGTGCGAGGTGCAGGCCGTCAAGCATGTGGCCAAGAAGGCCAAGCATGTGGCGAAGGCCGTCTACCACGCGGCCAAGCATGTGGCGCGCAGGGTCGTCCACGCGGTCAAGCACGCGGCGCACAAGGTGGTGCACCGGGTGGCGGACGTGTACCGGGCGACGGTGCGGGTGGTGCGGCGGGTGTACCACTACACGGTCCGGCACGTCAGACGCATCTACCATGCGGCGGTTCACGCGGTCCATACGGCGTATCACAAGGTGTCGAGGGCTGTGCACCGTGTGGTGCACGCGGTGAAGAAGGCGGCGCACAAGGTCGCCCACGCGGTGAAGAAGGCGGCGAAGGCGGTCGCTCATGCGGCGCGGACGGCGTATCACGCGACGGTGAAGGCGGTGAAGTCGACCGCGAAGTTCGTCAAGCACCACGCGGCGGCGATCACGTCGATCGTGGTGTCGACGGTGGTCTTCGCGGGCTGCGAGGCGGCGACGGCGGGCGTCGGCTCGATCGGCTGCGCGGCGCTTGCGGGTGCGGCCGGCTCCCTGGTCGAGCAGGGCTTCAAGTGCGCACAGAACGGCGGCGGCGACTGCAGTGTCGGCGCGTTCGCGGGCTCGGCGGTCGAGGGCGCGGTGACCGGTGCGGTGGGCGGTGCCCTGGGCTCCCTGGGCGGGAAGCTGCTGGCGAAGGCGGCGCCCAAGGCGATGGAGGTCGTGGGCGGGCTGTTCGGGAAGGCGGCGGAGGCGGGGGAGTCGGGGGCGGCTGATGCCACGGATGAGGCTGCGGCTACGGCGGAGTCGGAGGGGGCGGGGAGTAAGTCGCAGTCCCGGTCTGGCACTTGCCCGGTCCCGCACAGTTTCACCGGTTCGACGCGGGTCCTGATGGCCGACGGTTCGACGAAGGCGATCGACCAGGTGAGAGTCGGCGACACGATCGCCAACTCGGTGCCGGGGGTTGTGGGTACGGAGGCTCACAAGGTCACGGATGTGATCGTGACGCGTACGGACCATGACTTCGTGGACCTGACGGTGAAGGCGACAGCTGAGGTCGGCGCGAAGCAGGGTGTGAAGGCCGGGGTGAAGTCCATCGGCAAGAAGGTCGCCCGCAAGGCGGCGTTCGGCCTGGCGGCTTCGGCGGCGGTACTGGGCGCACTTGCGGCGAGCCACGGTCACGGTGCCGGTCAGGAGCCGGTCGCCAAGACGGTGGCGGCGGTGTCGCCGACGACGTCCGGCCAGAGCGGCAAGGTTGCTGCGCAGGGCGTGCCCGATATACAGGCCGGCGCGCACCTGACGACGACCTTCCACCACCCCTTCTACGACGAGACGCAGTCGGCGTTCGTCGAGGGCAAGGACCTGAAGGCCGGCGACGTCCTCCAGACTCCCACTGGAACGGCCGAGGTCACGGGCGTCCGGCTGTACCACGCGAACACCACTACCTACGACCTCACCATCGGCACCCTCCACACCTACTATGTGCAGGCCGGTGACACGCCGGTCCTCGTCCACAACTGCGATGAAGCTGCGGTCGCGGACAACGCACGTTTCGAAGTCGACTCCGAAGGCGTTGCCACCGACCGGGACGGGCCCGATATGCCAGAGGAGCGGTACAACCGCCAGGCTCATTACGGTGGCTCGCAGACCAACGGGCCCGCCGGGCAGGCAGCCCGTGCTGCAGGGGAGGGCCAGCGGTGTATCACGTGTGGAGAAGAGCAGGTCACCGGAACGGCTACCCAGCCAGTACCCGAGCACGATCCGGAACTCGCCATCCACTACTATTTCCACGGCGGATGGGAAATGACGGATGCAGAGCGCCGCGCATATGCCCAACAAGGTATTAACGGGACGCAATGCCTGACATGTCAGCGCAAGCAAGGAGCGGTACTCGCACGGTATACGCGTTACCTGGCGAGGGCGTTCGGCATGCGTAGGCGTACTTGAGATTGAACCTGGGGTAGTGAAATGTGCGAGCTCGAAATCGATGCACATCTTCGTGGCGCGTGGCCTGACCGGCAGCACGAGGATTTCTCATGGATTCTAGGACCCATCCAGGACAGCCTGCCGGGTTTCCATGTCAGGCGCGTGGCACCCAGCAGGCCCAGGGAGAGCTGGGTTTATTCCTCAATTGGCGCCTACCGGGCGGGTGCTCCCCGTCGCGAATTTATGATTCTTTCTCCAGTTGAGTCGCCGCGGCATGTGGAGAGCTTGGCCATGGTTGCCCATTTCCACTCGCTACCCGAACATCGAGTAGAAATGGGTTCTATCTTGAGTCTCGGGCATTCATGGGTTGAGGGTTCTGAAGCAGACAGGTTCCTGGCCTCTCCCCCGTATTCGCTGTCACCTGAATTCAGGAAAGTTGATATGCCCGGAGATGGAGTAGAGTTCATCTGGCTCGTTCCTATCTACGCTGAAGAATCGGAATATGCCAAGCGTCGGGGAGTTGAGGCGTTGGAGGCCAGGTTGGAGAAGAGGTCGGTCAACTTGGTAGATCCGCGACGGGCATCGGTTGTCGGTCGTTGGTAGCTGATGTAACTCCCGACCATGGAAGTAGCACCTGATGAGTGACGTGACTGTCTCTGCCGAGGCGGTTGAAGATTGGCGACTCGTATAATGTGGACGTGACTGGAGCCAGTAAGACATCCATCGCCGAGCACATGGGACGGGACTACTACGAGCACCCGGATCAGCTCATGACGTATCCGACGCTCAGGGGTCCGGACATTGCAGAGATCTTTGGTGGAGTCGGCGAATGACCGACGCCATTGAAGGGTCCTCATTTGGGCGTCTGCGCCAGTACGGCAGCGGGCGGGTCTTCGGCGATCTCGATCTGAGGCGCGTCAAGTTCACCAGTTCTGTGCTGGCGCAGCATGACGACCCGTCATTCGGCCTGGTAGTGCGGGACTCGATCCTACAAAACTGCTCCTTCAGCGCGTGCACGATGGCGGGCGTAAGGCTGGAGAACGTCACGGTGGATGGTGCGAAGCTGAGTAGGAGCTCCATCTCCGGGTGCGTATTCCGTAACGTCACACTGCGCGGGAAGATCGGCCAGTTCATCTTCGCCGGTCCTGTCCGGTCGCTCGGGGCAGAGATGTTTGCAGCCTTCTCGGATGGGATGGCCGACTTCTACCGTGACGTCGACTGGGCCTTGGACATCCGGGACGCCGTGTTCGCCGACGCCACGATTCGTGCGGTGCCGGGAGAACTGGTGCGTAGGGATGAGAACAGGCATTTCCTTCTGCGTCGCGCGGATCGGGACACGGTGCTTTCGCTCCCGGAAGCGCCGGACCTTGCAAAGGCGTACTTCAGAGATTTCGATCTCACACCTTTCGACTCCATGGTCGCTGTGGCTTCCCAGAGTTCGAAGACGTTTGAGAAGCAACTCGCCGAACTTCAGTGGCTTCGCGAGCGGAGTCTTGCTGGTTAGTTTCCCGCGCTGCTTACAGCAGCCCCTGGTCTCTCGAAGTCTGGGTGCCAGGGGCTGTTGACTCTTCGTGGGGCCGCAGGGTCAGCAGCTAGGGCTGGGGGAATCGCTGCCCGTCCCCGGGAGTACCGCCCAGGCAGTTGGGTATGGCGGATTCCATCCTCATGGAGGCTGCGGGCGGCGATAAGGCGCTATTGACCACATCGGCTGGGCTCGATGAATACAATGGTAGGGACGAGCGCACCGCTCCGCCCTGCCAGGACGGCTGCGGCACTGCCACCAGCCTCCCGAAACGAACCACCTCGAACCGGAGCTGACGCATGCCCGAAACCGAAAGCCAAGAGCCCTGGGAGTGCACGCTGGGTTTGATCTCTCTGCTTGGAGTGGACGAACCTCTCGCTGGGCGTCAAGCGACAGATTGGACCCAGGTCGAATCCCGGCTTGGGCATGCCCTGCCCAGTGATTATCGGGCTTTGATTGGCGAGCTGGGTGGGGGAAGGATGGACGGCTACCTTTGGCTGCTTGAGCCCGACTGTCCTAACCAACACTATGATCTGATCACGACTGATAGAGATCAGGCTGAAATCCTGGCCGAACTGTGGGACGCCGGCGAAGAGCGGCCCACCGAATTGGTGAACTCCGGAGCGCAGGTGTTTCCGTGGGCAGTGACGGATAACGGCGAGTGCCTTTATTGGTTTGCCCGGCCTGGGGCTTCAGCTGATGACTGGACGATTGCCGTGAACGGGGCTCGCGGTTCTGATTGGGAGTTCTTTTCCTCTGGATGCGTCGAGTTCCTGAACGGAATTCTTACCAGAGGCGTGGAATCCGAGATTCTATGGTCCAAATTCCCCACTGATCCCCATGAATTCAGGCGTTCGGCAACCTTCTCTTAAAGGGTGAAATAGGTTTGCCGCGCATCACCGCTGGATCATCGGGCACACGGTCGAGGAGGAGATCCCGAACAGCGGCCCGAGTTGTCGCATGGTCAGGTTCGTGCGGTAGTAGACGGCCACCACCAGGACCCGCTCGGCCAGCGGGAGACCCCACGGCCGACCGCGCAAATTCCCGTTGCCCCCACGGTCTCGGACTGCCCGCAACAGCCGACCGAACTGATCCATCCCCAGCCCGGTGAACGTCTCCACCCACACTCGCTCAACCGGACGATCTTGCGCGCAAAGTATTGTTCCGTGCCTGCGAGCGCGAGATCTGCGGGCGTCACCCGTCGACGGTGATCCAGCAGATGTCACCGGATTCCGGCGAGTGGTCGAGGCTTTCCATCTCGGATTCGATTCTGGACAGGGTCGCGGCCTTGTCCGTGGCCCAGGCCACGAATGGCTTTTCCGCGTCTGCGGTCAGGTCTCCGGCCTTGGCTCCCAGGTCCAGCAGATCGCGGACGATGCGCAGAGTGAGCCGCTTCCGCTCCTCCATGCTGTGCCCCTTGCCGAGGAGCTTTCCGACTGTTCCGGTGATCACGGAGAATCCGAGCCAGTCTTCGTGTACGTAGTCGGCCAGGTAGGAGAACTCTTCTCCGTATTCCTCTTCCGTCGGCATGCCGTTTCCTTCAGTGCTGCGGTATGTGGAGACGCTTGGCGTCCAGGCCGTCTACGTCGTTCATGTCGATGGTAGGGCCCCCCGATTTGCTGAACGGCCGATACGTCACCGTGGACGGGGGGTCATCGGACAGCCGCCAGACCTCGATGTTCCCCTTGGGTGTCGCCTTGATCTCCGGCTCACCGAGGCGCTCGAACAGTTTCTGACGTGTCTGCTGCAGTTCTTCCTCGGTCACCATGCGTACGCCCTTGGCGTCCTCCTCGCCAAGGAGGTTCCCCTGGTCGTCCGACATGACGTCGCGAACCGCCTTCGACCTGTCCTCGTAGGACTTCGGAAGCCCCCCGTCCTCGGAGTCGTCCGCGGGCGGTTCGTCGTCGCCACCTCCGGTCGGAGGCTCGTCTCCGCCCCCGCCTCCGCCGCTGCCTCCGCGTCCGCCGACGCCGGCCGGTTCTCGGGCCTCCGTCTCGGAGAGCTCTCGTTCGAGGACCTGGCTGACCTCGGTTGTCTCGGCGTCCACCGCCTCGATCTCGGGTACGCCCTCCGCGGCGGCCTGGAGGGAGATCTCGATGTCCGCGATCATCTCGGTGCTGATGGAGGTGACCGCCGCGTCGAGCGTGACCTCGACATCACCGAGGATCGCGGCGGCCTCCGCCCCGTCAAGGGCTCCGGCGGCGGCGTCCGAACCCCCGCCGGTGAAGACGGTGAGCAGCACACCGGCCGCCGTCGTCAAGCCGATGGCGATACCGGCCTCGGCCAGCTTGGACTCGGTCCGACTGTGCGCGTCGTCGATGGCCTGAGCGAAGGAGTCGCAGGCCTTGGCGAGTTCGTCGCAGGCGTGCTTGGCGGTGGACAGCGGAGCCTTGCCGCCGTCCTGGCCGTCCTGCCAGATCCTGCCCCAGAACTCGGCCATCGCGTCGATGGAGTCGTCGGAGTTGTTCTCGGTGATGGCCAGCACGTGCCGGTGCAGTCCCGCGCCGAGGGTGTCGATGGCGGTGGACGCGGTCCGATACGCGTCAGCCGCCGCTCGCAGTCTGTCCTGGTGTCCGTTGGGCCAGTACTTGGCGATGGCGTCGGGCATGGAGGAGTCCCCGGGCCCGATCGCCGATGCCGGGTCCGGGTAGGTCACATCGGCGAACACCACCGGCGGCGAGAACTGGTCGGGACCGCTGCCGCCCGCCTGGGCGTTGGAGTGGTGGTCGGCCTTGAGGAAGTTGTTGGCGGTCGTCACCAGGCCGGTGGACGCCTGGCCGATCGCACGGGCGGAAGCGGACAGCGCGGTGAAAAGCGCCTTGGCCGCCGGATCGTACTTCGCACCGAACTTGTGCCCGTAGTCGTCGTTCCCGGCCATGCCTCCGGCGTTCTGAAGCGCCGAGTTCAGCGCGCTGGAGATGGAGTCGATGGTGTCCTGGCCGCTCGCGAAGTGCAGGCCGACGCTGTAGAGGTCCTCCGGATAGAGGTTGATCGGTCCGCTGCTGCCGCCGCCGTCCGCCGGGCGGCTCATCGCCCGCGCCACATCTGCACATTGGCGGCTCGCGCCTGCGCGTAGTTGCCGTGTGCCGTTTCGACGATCTTCTGCAGGCGGCGCAGCGTACGGTGCAGGTCGTGGGAGGCGGACTGCCACCGTCGGCAGTAGTCACCGAATGCGTCATGGGCGTCGCCCTCCCATGTGTCCGCTATTCGGCGTACGGCACCGTCCAGTTCGGTCAGGTGCTCCTGGAGCGCGTCGGCTATCGAGCCGATGTCCTCGGTGGCCTGAGCCAGCGTTTCGAATCTGACCGTGAGTTGCCCCGGCATCCGATCCCCCGTATCCGTCGACCACGTGAGGATGGCACGGTCGGGTATGCGGAACGGGTGCCGGCAACCGTTGCAATAGTGAAAACGTTCCTGGAATTGCCCATTGCTTGAGCTGTGGCTTACCTGGCGATGTGTTGCTGCGGCATGTCCGACTTCGCGGCCGCGAGGAAGGGGGCGAAGGCTGCCGCGGGGAAGGTGAGGGTCCCGTGGGCGGGGTTCTTGGAGTCGCGTATCGCTATGTGGGAGCGGTTGTTCGCGATTTCCACGCAGGAGTCGCCGTCGCCCGGGCCGGAGTAGGACGACTTACGCCAGTTGTCGGGGACCGTCATGGGACGCCTCACAGCTCATTCGTCAGCCTGTGGATCAAGTCGCGGGACCGTGCGGGGTCGAGCGACGCGGCCTCCACTTTACGGAAGAGCGTTCGAAAGGCGCCGAGTTGGGCCTCGGAGTCGATGAGGGCCGCGCCCTGAGGAGCGTCGCGCACCACGGTGTCCAGTTTGGGTACGGCACCCCCCGCGTAGGTCATGGCACTCGCCGAGCCGGCGAAGCCTTCCAGGCTGAAGGGGATGACACGTACGGTCACGTGATCCGCTTCGGAGCGTTCGAGCAGGCAGGTGAGCTGAGTTCGTGAGGCGGCTCGGTTGCCGACCATGATGCGCAGCGCCGCCTCGTGGATGACCGCCTCGTACGGTGTGGGGGTGGGGCCCTCCAGGATGACCTTGCGGTGCATGCGGTGGCGGACCCGCAACTCCAGTTCCTCGCTGGGGAGATCGGGGACGCGGTAGCCGTAGACGGCGCGGGCGTAGTCCTCCGTCTGCAACGGGCCGGGAATGAACAGGAACTGGACCTCGCGCAGGAACGTGGCGTGATGCTCCAACTCGGCCAGGTCGAGGAACGGCGTGGGCAGCAGGCCCCGGTACTCCTCCCACCAGCCACGCGTCCGATCGGTCGCCCACGAGACCAGGCCTTCGATGAACTCACCGTCTGTGCAGGAGTAGTTGGCCGCGAGAAGACGCAGTCTCTTCGCGCTCACACCCGTGAGGCCGGCCTCGATCTGGCTGATCTGTGCGGAACTCACCCCGAGCAGCGTCGCCGCCTCGCGGGTCGTGAGGCCTGCCGCGTCGCGGAGCCTCCGGAGCTCGACCGCCAGACGCATCTGGCGTGCCGTCGGCTCGCTCCTCAAGGCCATCGAATGTCCTCCCAACGCGCCTGCAAGCGCGACTCGTTCGGGGCTACGTTACGCGATCACCTTGCAAGACTTAAACGGATAGGTCTACCGTCGGTGACGCGACGCACACGCTGCGGCACCCCCGGGACCCCGGAAGCGCACCGCTCCGCCCTGCCAGGACGGCTGCGGCACTGCCACCGGCCTCCCGAAGCGAACCCCACCTCGAACCGGAGCTGACGCATGCCCGAAACCGAAAGCCAAGAGCCCTGGGAGTACACGCTGTACATCCCGAACGACCCCCGAGCCGTCACCGTCTGCCGCCGCACCCTCCGCCTGATCCTCACCCTGCACGGCCTGATCACCCTCGTCGACGTCGCCGAACTCCCCGCCACCGAGCTGGTCTCCAACGCCGTACGCCACACCAAGGGGCCCGTCGCCCTGCGCGTGTGCCGGTCGGCCGGAGTGCTGCGCATCGGCGCCTGGGACGCCGACCCGGAGCCACCTGAACCACCGAAGGCGTGGGAACAGGTCGGCGAGACAGAGGAGGACGGTCGAGGGCTGGCCCTCGTGCGGGCCTGTGCCGATCAGTGGGGTTGGCAGCCGCTGGCCAGGCATGGGCGTCGGGGCAAGTATGTGTGGTGCGAGTTCGCCTCCGCCTGAAGGGCGGCGCCTTGAGCGGTGCCCCGGCGGCCGGCCTGCCACTACCGCAGATACGGATTACCGTACGGCCCCGGCGGAACCGGCCCGCCCCCGTACCCCGCCTGCTTCGGGGTCGGGTTGTCGAACAGGGCGAACAGCAGCAGGCCGGCCGCCAGGAGCATGGTCAGTACGACGGCCAGGCCGAGGAAGGGGTCGCCCTGACCGTCGCCGCGTACCACCGCCCACGGCAGAGTCACGCACTCGTAGAGCGCGAAGGCGGCGAAGGCGCCCCAGTCCGAACCCCTGCCGCGGCGGATCGCCACGTACAGGAAGGGCACCCATATCAGCAGGCCGCACGACCCCCAGGCGAGGGCCACCCATCCGATCCGCTGCCACCAACCGGCTTCCAGCCGTCGCGGACGTCTTTCCATGTCCAACCCCCCAAGGTCGAGGCAAGGCTAGGGCACCGGCCGTCGCGTGGGGGGTGAGTGGGGGAAGGCCGCTACTTCTTCAGTGCGCTACTTCTTCAGCGCGGCGACGATCCGCTCCGTCAGCTTCCTCGCCGTAGCCGCCCCGTTGTCGTGTCCGTCCGTCGACAGCACGCTGACGACGTTCGTGCCGACCCGGGCGGCGATGAGGGTGGTGCCGTTCTCCCAGGAGCTGTCGGTGAGCGTGAGGGCGTACGCGCCGTCGCCCAGACCGGAGGCCGCCGCGCCCGCGACCTTCACCTTGGTGTGCGTCTGGTCGTCGGTGAAGGTCGCGCAGGAGGCGGCGAGGTGCTCCACGTCGGTCAGGACGGTCGCGGCGGTCGTCCCGCGGTAGGTGTCGATCTCCTGGGCGATGTCCTGGGAGGTGTTCTGGTTCACGTAGTCGTTCTGCGCGAACGACACCCCGGCCACCCCGGTGACGGCGATCCAGCTGGTGCCGTCCAGCTTGGCGCAGTCCGTTTTCGTGGTGGCGGGCGCCGTCGACGGCTCGCCGTAGGTGGAGCCGGAGTCACGCGCGCCGCTCGGGTCCACGGCGAATCCCTTCGCGAAGAACGACGCCGGGGCCAGGGCCTTCTTGAGCTGCGCTCCCGTAGCCAGACCGGCGTTCGGGTCCTTCGCCGCGGCCGGCTTCGCGCTCGCCTTGCCATCACTGGTGTCGGAAGAGGACGAGCAGGCCGTCAGGGCGGTGAGGGCCAGGGGGAGGGCGGCGAGAGCGAGGGCCTTGGCGGCCCGGGTGGTGGTGAACATGGGGTCGGACACTAGGTCCCCCAGGATGTGCACAGGTCACGCACAAGTGATGAACGGCCATTCGAATCGCCAAGCGTTCGTCAAGCCCGCGCTCGCGTACGGAATTTGCCCGGCCCGCGTTCCCTGGGTCAGGAGTTTTTGCCGTGCCGTGAGGGAATCTTGTGACGATCCAGGGGCTCCGTTTCCCGAACGCAAGGGCGGCATCGGTTACGTTGCGATCCGCTCATGGTGTCCAACTTCCGTGTGCGCGGAAACAGTTCCACGCAGGAGTCGTACGGCCGTCGCCGTACCGCCTCACCGTGCCGGACTGGCGCCGCTTCAGGGCACCTGCGGAAACTTTCGTCGGACGTGTACGGGTCGTCGTACATGTCCGTTTGTCATGAACAGGGGTGGGGATGGCCGACCATCGGCAGTCGAAGAAGCGCAGGTACATCTCGTGGGGCGTGGCCGGTGCCGTCGTCGTCGCGGGCGGCGGGATCGCCGCGACGACCTCGATGGCGGCCACCACCTGGCCCGCGCAGAAGACCTTCACGGGCCGCGCCTTCGACACCTGTGCCGCGCCGTCCCTCTCCGCGATGAAGGCCTGGCACACCGGCTTCTACGGCGCCGCCGCCGTCTACATCGGCGGCAAGAACCGCGGCTGCAGCCAGCCCAACCTCACCGCGTCCTGGGTCAAGTCCGTCAGCACGGTCGGCTGGAAGCTCATCCCGCTCTACGTCGGCTCCCAGCCGTCCTGCGGCTCCGGCGGCTCGGTGAAGATCAGCGCCTCCACCGCCGCCGCCGTCGGCAAGAGCGAGGCGGACGACGCGGTGTCGAAGGCCTCGGCGCTCGGCATGAAGGCCGGCAGCCCGATCTTCCTCGACATGGAGGCGTACGACACCACGAACACCTCCTGCAACAACGCCGTGCTGACGTACGTCCGCGCCTTCGACAAGGAACTGCACGCCAAGACGTACCGCACCGGCTACTACGGCTTCACCAGCTCCAGCGCCAAGGCGATCGCGACGGCGACCGACAAGACGGACCTGCCGGGCAACCTCTGGTACGCGCTGTGGGACAAGACCAACACGACCACCTCCGACTGGCCGTGGGGCAGCACCCAGTTCACCGGCCACAGCCGGGGCCACCAGTACATGGTCAACAGCAAGGAGTCCCGCGGCGGTTACACGATCACCGTGGACCGCGACGCGTGGGACGGCCCGGTCGCCATCACCGGCTGAGGACGGATCCGAAGGCCGACCGAAGGGCGAGGGCTATGAGGATGCCGAGGCTGGTGGAGAAGGCGTTGAAGCTGCCTGCCGCGCCGGTGCTGCGACTGCCCGCCGTGCGTGCGGGCTTCGCCGCGCTGCCGGTGGTCAGCCTGGGCCTGCTCTGCCCCGTACCGTCCCTCGTCCTCGCCCTCCGGCGCCGCACCCGCGCCGACTGGCTGGTCTTCGCCGGCTTCAGCGCGGTCCTGGTGGCCTGGCTCACCGAACTCGCGCTCACCCCGGACGACACGCACGGCGCGCTGTTCGGGGTGGACCTGCTGTTGATCACGCTGTCGATGGCGGGCGCCTCCGCGCACGCGTGGAGGGCGTGGCCCCGGCGCGCGAGCGGACGCGAGCGCCGGTGGATCGGCACGCGCGCCGGCGCCCCGGCGCTCGTAGAGGCGCCCACGCGGACAGGGGGCGCGGTGGGCGCGGATGCGGCAGACGTGGGACGCATGGGCGTCGACCAGGAGGCCGGCCTGGTGGCCGAGCGCGTGGAGGAGTAGCACTACATGGTCAAGCAGGTCCGGCAGGTCACGCGGACACGGCCGGTCCGGGCCGGAGGGACGTCGCGGCTCACCGCCGTGGGGCGCGCGGCGGTGGCCGGGCTGCGCTCGCTCGGCGGTCGCAGCCTCACCATGATCGGTACGGCGGTCGCGGTCGCCCTGGCGACGATCGTGACGGGGTTCTTCCTCTACCGGCACGACAGCGGCCGTCCGCCGATCCCCGACACCCGGGCCCGCCACTACACCGAGACCGACGCGTGCCTGCTCACCGACCGGCACGGCATCAACGCCAAGACCGCCGCCACCGTCTGGCAGGGCATGCAGGACGCCTCCCTCGCCACGCACGCGCGCGTGAGCTACTCCTCCGTGACCGGAGAGCAGAGCACCGCCAACGCGCGCCCCTTCCTCAACGCCATGCTCCAGGGCTCCTGCGAGGTCGTCCTCGCGGTGGGCGACCCCGAGGTGAAGGCGGCACAGGAGGCGACCCGACGGTATGCGAAACTGGGCTTCGTGCTCGTGGGCAGCGACAGCGGCAGCAACACCGACCATGCCAGTGGCGGCAAGGGCAAGACCGGCACGGACAACGTGGCCTGGGTGCCTGTAGACGACGGACTGCGCTCCGGTGTGGCCGCCGCGGTGAAGCAGGCGGTGAACGCGTGGGGCTGACCCCCGAGCACACCGCAGAGGCGTGCCGGTGCCCGAAGTCCGGATGAATCGTTGGTCCAATGGGTTGGCCCCAGCCGTCCCACTGCCTACCATCGATCACCGCAAGACTTTGTGCACCGTCGCACAATCTCCTCGGGAGGCTTCCTTGCACCGCCGCCGTCGCACCGCGCTCCTGCTCACCGCCGCGATCGCCGTCGCGGCCCCCCTCCTCACCGCCTGCGGGAGCGAGGCGCATCCCGGCGCGGCAGCCGTCGTGGGCGGCCAGCGGATCACCGTCGCGCAGCTGGAGAGCCGCGTCAACGAGGTGCGCACGGCACAGCGCGCGGCCGTGGCGAACGACGCGCAGTACAAGCAGGCCGTCGCCCAGACCGGCAGCCTCACGCGGGACACGCTCCACAACATGGTCCTGGACCGGGTGCTGCACCGTGCTGCCCAGGACGAGGGCGTGAGCGTCACCCCCAAGGAGATCCAGCAGATGCGCACCGGCCTGGAACAGCAGGTCGGCGGCTCCAAGGCCCTCGAGACGGCCTGGCTCCAGCAGTACGGCGTCGCCCCCGAGCGCCTCGACGACAACCTCCGTCTCCAGCTCGAGGCGCAGAAGCTCGCCCAGGCCCTCGGCACCGACACCAGCAAGCCGGCCTTCTGGAGCGCCCTCTCCACGGCCTCCAAGGAACTCCACGTCGACCTGAACCCCCGTTACGGCGCCTGGGACGTCCAGAAGAGCAGCCGCGTGGACGCGAAGACGCCATGGGTGCGGGAAGTCACGGCGACGGCCTCGCAGGGGACGGCGTAACGGTACGGCAGCGCACCCGACCGCCCTGTGGATAACTCGCGGGGCTGTCGGGGACGTGCGTTAGCTTCGAACCGTGAACGCAACCAGCCCCGACCGCGCCCCCGACACGGCCTCCGCCTCCGGCCGCATCGTCCTGCTCACCACCAGCCACCGCGTCGCACCCGGGCTCCTCTCCTGGCCCGCCTGGCAGACCCTGCGCGCCGCCGACCGCGTGCTGTGCGCGGCCGGCACCCACCCGCAGCTGCCGTATCTGCGGGAGGCGGGCATACGGGTCGAGGAGGCCGCCCCCACGGCCGAGGAACTGGTTGCCCTCTGCTCCGAAGGCCGCACCGTCGTGGTCGTCGCCACGGGTGAGGGCGAGCCGACCCTGACCGACGGCCTCGCCCGCCTGGCCGGCTCGGGCCGCCTCCACATGCCCGAACTGGAACTCCTCCCCGCCTCCTACGACCTCCCCGGCGCCCGCCTCCTCGACCTCGTCCAGGTCATGGACCAGATCCGCGCCGAATGCCCCTGGTCCTCCCAGCAGACCCACAAGGGCCTCGCGAAGTACGGCATCGAGGAGGCGTACGAACTGGTCGAGGCGATCGAGGAGGGCGACCGCGAAGAACTCCGCGAGGAACTGGGCGACGTCCTGCTGCAAGTCGTCTTCCACTCCCGCATCGCCGAGGAGGACCCGGACGAGCCCTTCTCGATCGACGATGTGGCGGGAGGCATCGTCGCGAAACTCATCCACCGCCACCCGCACGTCTTCGGCGACGAGACGGCGTCCACACCGGAGGAGGTGAAGGAGCACTGGCTGCGCACGAAGGCGATAGAAAAGCAACGCGAGTCGGTGACCGACGGCATCCCCCTCGGCCAGCCGGGTCTGGCACTGGCGTCGAAGCTTGCGTCGCGGGTGCGGACGGCGGGACTTGAGGTGCCACTGCCTCAAGGGGAGGGCCTTGGCTACGAGTTGCTCGCGCTGGCGGTGCGGGCAGAGGCGGAGGGGTTGGATCCGGAGGCGGCGCTGCGGGTTGCTGCGCGGGCTTATCGGGATGCCGTACGGGCTGCTGAGGGGCTGTCTGCTTAGTACGGTTGAGGCAACGGGTGGGTGCGAAGTCCGGGGGCAGCCGTGGCAACAGACTTGTTGGTGTTGAGGGATGCGCTGCTGCGTGCGGTCGACCGTTCGCCGTACGCAGCGCAGGACATAGCGAATCTGCTGGATCTGGCGGGCCATCTCGGACTCGCGGCCGCCATGTCGCAACGCCAGGACAGGGCGCGCGCAGAGGCAGTACTGAAGCCGGGTTTGCTGGGTGAGCTGTGCAGAGCGCACCCCCAGGTCTTCGCATCGCTGGAGGAGATCGCCAGGCTGCAGGGCGCACCCACGCCGACCGGAACCACCTCCACCGTCACAGCTGGCGGTCCCCGCTCCATTGCCGCCAGCGGCAGCATCGGCGTCGCCATCACCGGGGACAACAGCACCTACGTCGCCGGTGACCACGTCGACTTCGGCAACAGCGACTTCCGCGACCGGGTCGTCGGCGTGCAGCACAACCACCACTACGGCGCCGCCCCCGCTCCGGTGGAGTGGCGGCCGGTCGACGACGTGGGGGCGCTGGAGTTCGGGGTACGACGGACTCGGCAGGTGGCGGGGCTGCCCGACGTGCCGCCGTACGCGCCGCGCGACTGCGACGAGGAATTGCGCGCTGAGCTTGCTCACAGCGGCCTGGTGCTGATCCTGGGGGAGCCGTGTGTGGGCACGTCGTACACGGCGTGGCAGGCGGTGCGTTCGCTGGCGGGCCACCGGATGTACGCCCCCGACCGAGGCGAGGACCTGCGCGCTCTGCTCCCCTCGCTGAAGGGGCAGCCCGGTAAGTACGTCGTCTGGCTCGACGCGTTGATCGACCACCTGGGCGACGGAGGCCTCGACCCCCGGCTGCTGGTGCGGTTCACGAGCCTTGGCGCCGTCCTGCTCGGCACGATGCGCCCCGGCGCGTACTACGGGCGCCGCACCGGCACCGAGCCTGCCGAACTGGTCATCGCCGCAGCCCGCGCGGTGAAGCTGGGGCGCGAGTGGAGTGAGGCCGAGTTGGAACGGCTGGCCGCGCTCGATGACCCGCGCGCGTATCCGGCGTACATGTGGAGCGGCGGGGAGGGCGTCGCTTCCTACTTCGCCGTCGGACATCACCTGTTCGACGAGTGGCGCCGGGCGGGGACCCAACTGGAACATCCGCGCGGGCAGTTGCTGGTCCGGGCGGCCGTCGATCTCGCGCGGTGCGGGGTCCAGGGGGCGGTGTCCGCCGAGCTGCTCAGGAGGGTTCAGGAGCAGTACAGGGCGGAGGAGCGGGAGTCGTTCGAGGACGCGCTGGCCTGGGCGACGACCCCGATGTTCGGCGTTTCGGGCCTGCTGGTGGAGGGCGAGCAGGAGAACACCTGGCGTGCCTACGGAGCGCTGGTCGCGGAGGCAGTGGGGTCGGGCGACCTGGAGTCGGTGCCGGACGAGGTGTGGTGGACGCTGCTCGACGCGACCCGAGAGGAGGGCTCGGGGCTCGACTTCCCCGCCGTACTCGAAGCGGCTCGCACCGCGCTGCAGCCCAGGATCGAGTCGGGCTCCCCGGCGGTGGCGCTCGGCTTCGCCCGGTGTACCGAAGGCGAGGAGCGGGAGCAGTGGCTGCGCCTCGCGGTGGATGCGGGGGACCTGTCGGCGGCGGTCGAACTGGCGCAGGCCCTGCGGGACCGTGGTGACGAGGACGGCGCGCTGCGGCACCTGGAGCGGGCGGCGGGGGCGGGGAGCCGGAGCGCGGCGGCGGCACTGGGCAGCCTGCTACGGCAGCGCGCCGAGCGCTGGCTGCGCAGGGCGGCCGAGGCGGGGCACGGGCCGGCGGCGCGCGAACTGGGCGACCTGCTGGCCGGAGTGGGGCGTGAGGGCGAGGCGATCCGTTGGTATCGCAAGGCGGCCATGGCGGGTCATGGAGAGGTCGGCGGGAGCCTGGGCGCACTCCTCATCCGATGGAACAGGCCGGGGGGCGAGGACTGGCTCCGCTGCGGGGCCGCATGGGGCGACGCGCGTGGCGCAGGTGAACTGGCTGTGAGTCTTGGCCGGAAGGCCGACCGCGACCAGCCCGAGATAGACCGCCTCCACGAACAGGCGATAGCGGGCGGAGACACGGACTCCATACGCAACCGCGCTATCTGCCGGGAGCGGGAGGGCCGGCTGGACGAAGCGCTGCACTGGTACCGCGAGGCTCTCCGAGCAGGAGTCACGGACACCGAGCAGGACATCGCGGAGGTGCTGGAGAAGCAGGGTAAGACCGCGGAAGCCGGGGAATGGCTTCGCAAGGCCGCCGAGGTGAATCCCCCCGACCTCCTCGAACGCCTCCCGGCGCCACCCGTCACCGCCCCCGCCCCGGATACCGTCAAGGAGTGACCACCCACCCCACCCCCGACACCCCCACCCCCGACCTATTCACCTGGGAGTTCGCGACAGACCCCTATCCCGCCTACGCCTGGCTCCGGGAACACGCCCCCGTCCACAGGACGACCCTCCCCAGCGGTGTCGAAGCCTGGCTGGTCACCCGGTACAAGGACGCCAAGCGGGCCCTCGCCGACCCTCGCCTCTCCAAGAATCCGGCGCACCACGACGAGCCCGCGCACGCCAAGGGGAAGACGGGTATCCCGGGGGAGCGCAAGGCCGAGTTGATGACGCACCTCCTCAACATCGACCCGCCGGACCACACCCGTCTCCGGCGCCTGGTCTCCAAGGCCTTCACGCCCCGGCGCGTCGCCGAGTTCGCCCCCCGCGTCCAGGAACTCACCGACCACCTCATCGACCAGTTCGCGGCGAAGGGCGAAGCCGATCTCATCCATGAGTTCGCCTTCCCCCTCCCCATCTACGCGATCTGTGATCTGCTCGGCGTCCCCCGCGAGGACCAGGACGACTTCCGCGACTGGGCCGGGATGATGATCCGCCACCAAGGCGGCCCCAGGGGCGGGGTCGCACGGTCCGTCAAGAAGATGCGGGGGTATCTCGCCGACCTCATCCACCGCAAGCGTGAAGCGCTCCCTGCGGATCCCGCCCCCGGCGAGGACCTCATCTCCGGTCTCATCCGCGCCTCCGACCACGGCGAGCACCTCACCGAGAACGAGGCTGCGGCGATGTGCTTCGTGCTCCTCTTCGCGGGTTTTGAGACCACCGTGAACCTCATCGGCAACGGCACCTACGCCCTCCTCACCCACCCCGACCAGCGCCACCGCCTCCAGTCCTCCCTCGCCGTCGGTGAACGCGGCCTGCTGGAGACGGGAGTCGAAGAGCTCCTCCGGTACGACGGGCCCGTAGAACTCGCCACTTGGCGGTTCGCCACCGAGCCGCTCAGCATCGGCGGGCAGGACATCTCGACCGGCGACCCGGTGCTCGTCGTGCTCGCAGCCGCCGATCGGGATCCAGACCGGTTCGCCGAGCCAGACACCCTCGACCTCTCCCGCCGCGACAACCAACACCTGGGATACGGGCACGGTATTCACTACTGTCTGGGCGCTCCGCTGGCCCGACTTGAGGGGCAGACCGCGCTCGCCACACTCCTCACCCGGCTCCCTGATATGCAACTCGCCGCCGATCCATCAGAGTTGAGGTGGCGCGGCGGGCTCATCATGCGCGGACTGCGCACGCTTCCGGTCGAATTCACCCCAGTTGGCTGAATGTGTCCGCCCAGACAAACATGACACGCGCTCAAGTCTGTGATCTTCACGTGATCTACGCGGCATTAACTTGTGACAAGTGATCGTCAGCCGATACCTTCACGGACCATGGCGGCGCCAAGGCTTGGCCCAAGCTTCACGCGTCGCGGTCATTGCTGTCTCGCGAAAGGCCCCCGCATGCTCTCCGGGAACGGTCGTCACCGTCGCCCCCGCCAGGCTCCGGCACTGCTCGTCGCGGCCGGGGTGACAGGCTCCGCCATCGCCATCCCGCTGTTCGCCGCGAGCGGCGCCAGCGCGGCCGACGGGACCACCTGGGACAAGGTGGCGCAGTGCGAGACCGGCGGCTCCTGGAGTGAGAACAGCGGGAACGGCTTCTACGGCGGACTGAAGCTGACCCAGGACGACTGGGAGAAGTACGGCGGGCTCGACTACGCCCCGAGTGCCGACCTGGCCAGCCGCAACCAGCAGATAGCCGTCGCCGAGAAGCTCCTCGACGCCGAGGGTGTCGGCGCCTTCCACACCTGTGGACTGACCTCCGGGCTGACCAAGGACTCGGGCTCCGCCGATGTCGACACCGGCGTCGCGGACGGCTCGTCGAGTTCATCCGATTCGTCCGACAGCTCGGACTCGACCGGTTTGTCCAATTCATCGGGCAGCTCGGCCGGCGACTCCTCCTCGGGTGCGTCGTCCAGTGCCCAGCCCTCCGCCTCACCCGACGCTTCATCCGATTCCACAAGTAATTCTGCCGAATCGGACACATCCGCCTCGCCCTCCGGGTCCGCCGCGAGCAAGTCTCAGGGAACCGACGACTCGTCCGCAGATCGGGCGAAGGGGGATGACTCGGACAAGTCCGGCCAGGCTGTGGGGTCTTGGAGTCTCGTCGACACCGGCGCCATCGGCGGGGCCGCGGACGCCGTCACGGACACCGCCACCGGCACCGGCAAGCATCGCGGCGCCGCTGCCGACGAGAGCTCGGCCAAGAAGGCCGCGCCCGACTCGTACACGGTCCACGCCGGCGACACCCTCGCCTCCATCGCCGACTCCCTTGGCGTGGACGGCGGATGGCGTGCCCTCTATGCCGAGAACAAGCAGGCGATCGGTACCGACCCGAACCATATCTCCGCCGGTCAGGCCCTGCGACTCCCTGCCGAACAGGGTTAAAAGCGACGGGAGTTCACGTCACACTTCGCGCCGAATGTCCGGTTTGGTGAAAGTGTGGGATGAGTCTCAGAAGCCCTGATCGTCTTTGAAATTCCCCGGATTCCGTGTCTACCGTCGTCACCGCTCGGCAACACGAGCCCCGACAGCCGCAACGCCGAATCCTGCCAGCGGCCGTACGGGAACAGTCGTCGCTTAACAGCGCCGTAGGCAGGAGCGGGGGACCCAAGGTAAGCGCCGGACCCAGCGATTGACGCTGGATACGGCTAGGGGTGTAGCCGCGCCTCGTGAAAGCGAGCGTGCGGCCGGGCAACTCAACCGGCCCGAACCCGACAGCTCACCTCGCAGGCGTCGGTGAGGGGATCAACCATGCTGTTTTCCGGCAAGGGCAAGCACCGTCGTCCGTCCAAGGCCACCCGCGTCGCCGCGCTCGCCGGAGTCACCGGTGTCGCCATAGCCGCGCCGCTGATGGCGGCCGGCAGCGCCTCCGCCGCCACCGCCTCCGAGTGGGACGCGGTCGCCCAGTGCGAGTCGGGTGGCAACTGGTCCATCAACACCGGCAACGGCTACTACGGCGGTCTGCAGTTCTCCGCCTCCACCTGGGCCGCGTACGGCGGCACCGCCTACGCCTCGCAGGCCAACCAGGCCACCAAGGCGCAGCAGATCGCCGTCGCCGAGAAGGTCCTCGCCTCCCAGGGCAAGGGCGCCTGGCCGGTCTGCGGCACGGGCCTGTCCAGCGCCGCCTACAACGGCAGCAGCGCTTCGAGCAGCTCCTCCAGCGGCTCCAGCACCCGCTCCTCCGGCGGGCAGACCGCCTCCCGCTCCTCCGAGCGCACGGCCGTCAAGAAGTCGACCAAGACCGTCACCACCCCGACCGGCAAGAAGGTCAAGAAGGGCGACGGCGAGTACAAGGTCGTCAAGGGCGACACCCTCAGCTCGATCGCCGAGAAGCACCACGTCAAGGGTGGCTGGGCGAAGCTGTTCAAGCTGAACAAGGACATCGTCGAGGACGCCGACCTGATCTACCCGGGTCAGCAGCTGCACCTCAAGTAAGCAGACAGCTGAACCACAGCGCCCTGACAGCCGTGTCCTCCACCATGGAGGACACGTGAGGGCCTCCCCCGTCCCCACGGGCTCCCCGCTCCGGTGCGTGTTCCCCCGTACGCACCGGGGCGGGGCTTTTTTGCCCCCACGCTTTGTTCCGTTCGGAAACAATTTACTCTCGGTTCTGCCCAAGGGGTGGTCGGAGACGTGGCCGATCCGCCGGAGGCGGATAGGCTCGTCTCGCAGAGCCGCTGCGGCCTTGCTAACCGCGTCACATCCCAGAAGGAGATGCTCGTGCCGTCCATCGACGTCGTCGTAGCCCGGGAAATCCTGGACTCCCGAGGCAACCCCACGGTCGAGGTCGAGGTCGGCCTCGACGACGGCAGCACGGGTCGTGCCGCCGTCCCGTCCGGCGCCTCCACGGGCGCCTTCGAGGCCATCGAGCTCCGCGACGGTGACCCCAACCGCTACCAGGGCAAGGGTGTCGAGAAGGCCGTCCTCGCCGTCATCGAGCAGATCGGCCCGGAGCTGGTCGGGTACGACGCCACCGAGCAGCGCCTGATCGACCAGGCGATGTTCGACCTGGACGCCACCGACAACAAGGGCTCCCTCGGCGCCAACGCCATCCTCGGCGTCTCGCTCGCCGTCGCCCACGCCGCCTCCGAGGCCAGCGACCTCCCGCTCTTCCGCTACCTGGGCGGCCCGAACGCGCACCTGCTGCCGGTGCCGATGATGAACATCCTGAACGGCGGCTCGCACGCCGACTCCAACGTGGACATCCAGGAGTTCATGATCGCCCCGATCGGCGCGGAGACCTTCTCCGAGGCCCTGCGCTGGGGCACCGAGGTCTACCACACCCTCAAGAAGGTCCTGAAGAGCAAGGGCCTGTCCACCGGCCTCGGGGACGAGGGCGGCTTCGCCCCGAACCTGGAGTCCAACCGCGCCGCCCTGGACCTGATCCTCGAGGCCATCAAGGAAGCCGGCTACATCCCCGGCGAGCAGGTCGCCCTCGCGCTCGACGTCGCCGCCTCCGAGTTCTACAAGGACGGCACGTACAAGTTCGAGGGCAAGGACCGCTCCGCCGCCGAGATGACGGAGTACTACGAGGAGCTCGTCGCGGCCTACCCGCTCGTCTCCATCGAGGACCCGCTGTTCGAGGACGACTGGGCCGGCTGGAAGGTCCTCACCGACCGTCTCGGCGACAAGGTCCAGATCGTCGGCGACGACCTGTTCGTCACCAACCCCGAGCGCCTCGCCCGCGGCATCGAGGAGGGCACCGCCAACGCCCTCCTGGTCAAGGTGAACCAGATCGGCTCCCTCACCGAGACCCTGGACGCCGTCGAGCTCGCCCAGCGCAGCGGCTTCAAGTGCATGATGTCCCACCGCTCCGGCGAGACCGAGGACGTCACCATCGCCGACCTCGCCGTCGCCACCAACTGCGGCCAGATCAAGACCGGAGCCCCGGCCCGCTCCGAGCGCGTCGCCAAGTACAACCAGCTGCTGCGCATCGAGGAGATCCTCGACGACGCGGCGGTGTACGCGGGCCGCTCCGCTTTCCCGCGTTTCAAGGGCTGATCCCGGCAGGGCTAAGCCTTAGCCAGTCGTACGTACGTCCCCGTACCGGTCCCGTACCGTGTGCGGGGACGTACGCGCGTGTGAACGGGAGGCGGGGAACATGGCCGTGAAGGACCGGGACCGGTTCTCCACCGCGACCAGGATCAAGCTGCTCGGCGAGCAGACCGCGGCCCGGGTCTACCGCTCCCAGACCAAGCGCCAGGCCCGCCGCTCCCGCCTCACCGGCCGTGCGGCCCTGCTCGCGCTGGTGCTCTGCACCCTGGTCGTGGCGCTCGCGTACCCCATAAGGCAGTACGTCTCCCAGCGCGCGGAGATCGCCGATCTGCAGCGCCAGAAGCAGCAGGCGAAACAGCGCGTCGAGCAGCTGCGCGACCTCAAGGCACGCTGGCAGGACGACTCGTACGCCGAGCAGCAGATCCGGCAGCGGCTGCACTATGTGCTGCCGGGCGAGACGGGCTACGTCGTCATCGACCCGGACGCGGCCAAGCAGTCCCGCGCCGACCTCGGGGCCGCCGACCGGCCCTGGTACTCGAACGTCTGGGACGGGGTCGACAAGTCCGACGCCTCCGACCAGTGACCTGACCTGATTAGAGAGACAGTTCTTCGTGGAAACGCCTCCGCCGCCCACCCCGCGCACCGAGCCCACCGACGCCGACGTCGAGGCCTTCAAGCAGCAGCTCGGGCGGCCGCCGCGCGGGCTGCGCGCGATCGCGCACCGGTGCCCGTGCGGGCAGCCGGACGTCGTCGAGACGGCCCCGCGGCTTCCCGACGGCACGCCCTTCCCGACGACGTACTACCTGACGTGCCCGCGCGCCGCCTCGGCGATCGGGACGCTGGAGGCCAACGGCGTCATGAAGGAGATGACGGAGCGGCTGGGGACCGACCCGGAGCTGGCCGCCGCGTACCGGGCCGCGCACGAGGACTACCTCGCGCGCCGGGACGCCATCGAGGTCCTGGAGGGCTTCCCGAGTGCGGGTGGCATGCCGGACCGGGTGAAGTGCCTGCACGTGCTGGTGGGGCACTCCCTGGCCGCGGGGCCGGGGGTGAACCCCCTGGGCGACGAGGCGATCGCGATGCTGCCGGAGTGGTGGCTCAAGGGACCGTGTGTGCAGCCGCTGGCGGCACCCGACCCGGCCGACGAACTCCCCGAAGGGGAGAGCGGGGTCACCGACCCCACCGCGATGCGCAGCGGCTTCTTCGCCTCCAAGCCGATGGTTCCCCGGGGCTTCAGCCGCGTCGCCGCCGTCGACTGCGGTACGAACTCCATTCGACTGCTCGTGGCGGACGTCGACCCGGCCACGGGTGAGCTCCTCGAACTCGACCGGCGGATGACGATCGTGCGGCTCGGCCAGGACGTGGACCGGACCGGCCGGCTGGCCCCGGAGGCGCTGGAGCGCACGTTCGCGGCCTGCCGGGAGTACGCGGAGGTGATCCGCGGGTTCGGCGCCGAGAAGGTGCGGTTCGTGGCGACCTCGGCCTCCCGTGACGCCTCGAACCGCGACGACTTCGTCCGGGGCGTCGTGGACATCCTCGGCGTCGAGCCCGAGGTCATCTCCGGGGAGCAGGAGGCGGAGTTCTCCTTCACCGGGGCGACCAGGGAACTGACGGGCCGCGACGACCTCACCAAGCCCTATCTGGTCGTCGACATCGGTGGCGGCTCGACCGAGTTCGTCGTCGGCGAGGAGCACGTACGGGCCGCCCGTTCCGTCGACGTCGGGTGTGTGCGCATGACCGAGCGGCATCTCGTCCGCGACGGCGCCGTGAGCGACCCGCCCTCCGACGAGCAGATCGCCGCCCTGCGGGCCGACATCGAGCGGGCGCTGGACCTCGCCGAGGAGACGGTTCCGCTGGGCGAGGCGCGGACGTTGGTGGGGCTCGCGGGGTCCGTCACCACCGTGTCGGCCATCGCGCAGGAGCTGCCCGAGTACGACTCCGAGCGCATCCACCACTCCCGGGTGTCGTACGAGCGTGTTCGCGAGATCAGTGAGTGGCTGCTGCGCTCCACGCACGCCGAGCGCGCGGCCGTTGCGTCCTTGCATCCGGGGCGCGTGGACGTCATCGCCGCCGGCGCCCTCGTACTGCTGTCGATCATGGAGCGGATCGGCGCCGAGGAGGTCGTCGTGAGCGAGCACGACATCCTCGACGGCATCGCCTGGTCGGTGGCGTAGCTCTCTTTTGTTACTGATCAGTAGCTCTCTGACGAGCAGGTCGGATAGCGTATGAGCGTCAATGAGGGGCCCCTGTGGGCCCCTCATTGACGTGGCGTCGGAAAAGTTCGTGAAGTTCTTCACAAGGAATTCCGTCCCACGGAACCGTAAAAAGTGTCCGGCTGGCCCTTCCGGGGGCCGAACGGGCCCTTGAACGTGTTCAGAAGTGTGGTATGACGGGTCCGGCGGAGGGTGTCGAGGGAGGGTGTTTCGGGGTGCTCACGGCATCTCCGGAGGGCCAGAGAGGCAGCTCACGCGGCATTGACAACGGGTCGTAGCGACCCGGGTTCCCGGTGATCCACATGACCTGGATCACGTGGGTCGCGGAGGATAACACACCCCCTGTCGGAGCTTGTGAAGGGGCGCACGAGCTACCCCCCTGAGGCGGGTGGATACTCGATGGCATGAGCACCACGGAGCGTCCCAGGATCCTCGTAGTAGGCGGTGGGTACGTAGGCCTGTACGCAGCTCGGCGCATCCTCAAGAAGATGCGCTACGGCGAGGCGACCGTCACGGTCGTCGACCCCCGGTCGTACATGACCTACCAGCCCTTCCTCCCCGAAACCGCCGCCGGCAACATCTCCCCGCGCCACGTCGTCGTCCCGCTGCGACGCGTGCTGCCGAAGGCGGAGGTTCTCACCGGCCGGGTCACCACCATCGACCAGGACCGCAAGGTCGCCACGATCGCCCCGCTGGTGGGCGAGGCGTACGAGCTGCCTTTCGACTACCTGGTGATCGCGCTCGGCGCGGTCTCCCGCACCTTCCCGATCCCCGGCCTCGCCGAGCAGGGCATCGGTATGAAGGGCATCGAGGAGGCCATCGGCCTGCGCAACCACGTGTTGGAGCAGCTCGACAAGGCCGACTCCACCACCGACGAGGAGATCCGCCGCAAGGCGCTCACCTTCGTCTTCGTCGGCGGCGGCTTCGCCGGTGCGGAGACCATCGGTGAGGTCGAGGACCTGGCCCGCGACGCGGCCAAGTACTACACCAACGTCTCGCGCGAGGACATGCGGTTCATCCTCGTCGACGCCGCGGACAAGATCCTGCCGGAGGTCGGCCCCAAGCTCGGCCAGTACGGCAAGGAGCACCTGGAGAGCCGCGGTGTGGAGATCTACCTCTCCACCTCCATGGACTCGTGCGTGGACGGGCATGTCGTTCTCAAGAACGGCCTCGAGGTCGACTCCAACACGATCGTCTGGACCGCCGGCGTGAAGCCGAACCCGGTCCTGTCCCGCTACGGCCTGCCGCTCGGCCCCCGCGGTCACGTCGACTGCGCGCCGACCCTCCAGGTCCAGGGCACCGACTACATCTGGGCCGCCGGCGACAACGCCCAGGTCCCGGACCTCGTCGGCCGCAAGGCCGGCAACGAGAACGCCTGGTGCCCGCCGAACGCCCAGCACGCGCTGCGTCAGGCCCGCGTCCTCGGCGACAACGTGATCTCCGGTCTGCGGGGCTTCCCGCAGAAGGACTACGCGCATGCCAACAAGGGCGCGGTGGCCGGGCTCGGCCTCCACAAGGGCGTCGCGATGATCGTCATGGGCAAGATGAAGATCAAGCTCAAGGGCCGTCTCGCCTGGTACATGCACCGCGGCTACCACGGTCTGGCCATGCCGACCTGGAACCGCAAGGTGCGCGTCTTCGCCGACTGGACCCTCGGCATGTTCCTCAAGCGCGAGGTCGTCTCCCTCGGCGCGATGGAGCACCCGCGCGAGGAGTTCTACGAGGCCGCGAGGCCCGTGCCGGCGGCCGAGCCGAAGAAGACCGAGGCGAAGGCCTCCTGACCGACGCCGGTCGCCGATCCGACCGAAGGACCTCCCGCCATCCGTGGTGCGGGAGGTCCTTTCGGCGTTCCCGGGGGATTGACCTCTGCCGCGCGGTTGTTTACCCGGGTGGACAATTCCGGGATCCTCGTAACGGAGGTGTGCGTCATGGCAGATGCCGCGTTGCGGCTGAAGGGGCTGCTGGAACAGCTGCTGGGGGCCGAGCTCCCGCTGCGGATCCGGGCCTGGGACGGTTCGCAGGCGGGGCCGCCCGGGGCACCGACCCTGTTCGTGCGGAACCGGCGCGCGGTGCGCCGACTGCTGTGGAAACCGGGCGAACTGGGCCTGGCGCGCGCCTGGGTCGCCGGGGACCTCGACATCGAGGGCGACTTCTACGGCGCCCTGGACCTGCTCTCCGGACTCGTCTGGGAGAGCGGCGAGGACAGCCGTACGACCCTCCAGATCCTGCGCGACCCGCAGGCGCGCTCCGCGGTGCTGGGGCTGGTCCGGCTCGCCGGGCTGCCGCTGCCGCCGGCCCCGCCCCGCGAGGAGATCCGCCGGCCCCGCCGCGGCCTGCACTCCCGGCGCAGCGACAAGCGCGCCGTCAGCCATCACTACGACGTCGGCAACGACTTCTACGAGATCGTCCTCGGACCGTCCATGGTGTACTCGTGCGCCTACTGGCCCGCCCCGGACAGCACGCTGGAGACCGCTCAGCGCGACAAGCTCGACCTCGTCTGCCGCAAGCTCGACCTCCGGCCCGGTCAGCGGCTCCTCGACGTCGGCTGCGGCTGGGGCTCGATGGCGATCCACGCCGCCCGCGAGTACGGCGTGCGCGTCGTCGGCATCACCCTCTCCCAGGAGCAGGCGGCCTACGCCCGCAAGCGCGTCGCCGACGAGGGACTCACCGACCGGATCGAGATCCGCGTACAGGACTACCGGGACGTGGCCGACGGTCCGTACGACGCCATCTCCTCCATCGGGATGGCCGAACACGTCGGTGCGGAGAAGTACCTGGAGTACGCCCGGGACCTGTACCGGCTCCTCACCCCCGGCGGACGGCTGCTCAACCACCAGATCGCCCGGCGCCCACTGCTCGACGAATCGGCGTACGACCTCGACGAGTTCATGGACGCCTATGTCTTCCCCGACGGCGAACTCGCCCCCGTCGGCACCACGGTGACCCTGCTGGAGCGGGCCGGCTTCGAGGTGCGGGACGTCGAGTCGATCCGTGAGCACTACGCGCTCACCCTGCGCCGGTGGGTCGGCAACCTGGAGAAGCAGTGGGCGCGTGCCGTCCGGCTGACCGGACCCGGCCGGGCCCGGGTCTGGCGCCTCTACATGGCCGCCTGCGCCCTCGGCTTCGAGCGCAACCACCTGGGCGTCAACCAGGTCCTGGCCGTCCGCACCCCCGAATCCGGCGTCTCCGGGATGCCGTTGCGTGCGCGCACCTGGAACTGAGCGCGGAGAAGGGCCCGTTGACGGGCAACGGGCCCTTCATGGCCGTAGGACCACTCCGAAGAGCTATTCCGACTTGATCGCCGCCAGCATGTTCAGGCGGGCCGCACGGCGGGCCGGCCAGAGGGCGGCCAGGACGCCCACCGTCGCCGCCAGGAGGAGGAAGACCGCCAACCTGGTCCAGGGGAGGACCAGTTCGTACGTCGGCATCTTCGTGCCCAGCAACTCGCCGGCCGCCCAGCCGAAGAAGACGCCCAGACCGATGCCGAGCACACCGCCGAACAGGGAGATGACGAGGGACTCCAGACGGACCATGCGCTTGACGGCCTTGCGGTCGAGGCCGATCGCACGGAGCATGCCGATCTCCTGGGAGCGTTCGAAGACCGACATCGCGAGGGTGTTGATGACACCGAGGACCGCGACGATCACCGCCATGGCGAGCAGGCCGTAGACCATGTTGAGGATCAGGGTGAAGGTCTGCGCGATGCTCTCGGAGAGGTCCTGCTTGTCCTGGACCTTGATGGCCGGGTTGGAACCAAGGGCCTTCTCCAGCCGGTCCTTCGTCGAACTCGACGCCCCGTCCGCCGTCTTGACCAGGACCTGCATGTCGGCCGGGTCGGTCTGGTGGGGGGTGAGGGTCGTGTCGTCGAGCAGGATGCCCCGGATCAGCTCGTTGCCCTCGTAGACGCCGGAGACCGTCAGCTGCTGGGACCTGCCGTCCTCGTAGTGCGCGGTGAAGGTCGAACCGGCCTGCCAGTCATGGGACTTGGCGGTGTCCTGGTCCACCACGACCTGCCGGCCGCCCACCTCGAAGGTGCCGCCCGCCACCTTCAGGTCGGTGAGCTTGCCGATCGCCGCGCCGTTCACGCCGGTCAGGTACTCGGTGGTGCCGTCGATGCGGGAAGCGGCGTTGCGCAGGGGGCTGGTGGCGGTGACGCCTTGCGTCGAGCTCAGCTTCTTGTCGACGTTCGGCGAGAGCTCGTTGCCGTTCGCCATCGAGACCACGTAGTCGGCCCTGATCGCCGAACTCGCCATCTTGTCGATGGACTTCTGCAGGCTGCCCGCCATCACCGTCATGCCGGTGATGAGGGTGAGGCCGATCATCAGCGCGGAGGCGGTGGCGGCCGTACGGCGCGGGTTGCGGACCGAGTTCTGGCGGGCCAGCTTGCCCGAGATGCCGAAGATCCGCAGCACCGGCGCCGCCGCCGCGATCAGCGGGCGGGAGAGGAGCGGGGTGAGGATGAAGACGCCGATGATGAGCAGGACCGCGCCGATGCCCATGGGGGCCTGGCCGTCCGAGCCGCTCATCGTCGTGGCCGCGAGGACCACCGCGATGCCGGCGGCGCTGAACAGGGCGCCCAGCGTGTTGCGCAGCACCAGCGACTTGGTCGTCGCCTTCGCGTGGACGCTGCTCATCGCCGCCACCGGCGGGATCTTCGCCGCGCGGCGGCCGGGCAGCCAGGCCGCCAGCATGGTGATGACGATGCCGACCGCGAGGGCGCTCGCGACCGTGCCGGGCGACACGACCAGGGGGCCGTCCGGGACCGTGGCGCCGAGGGTGTTCATCAGGGAGCGCAGGCCCGCGCCGATGCCGATGCCCGCGACCAGGCCGGTGACGCCGGCGACCGTGCCGACCACGAACGCCTCGATCAGCACGGACCGGGTGACCTGGCGGCGGGAGGCACCGACCGCGCGCAGGAGCGCCAACTCCTTGGTGCGCTGGGCGACCAGCATGGTGAAGGTGTTGGCGATGATGAAGGTACCGACGAAGAGCGCGATGCCGGCGAAGACCAGCAGTCCCTGCTTGAGGCCGGACATCGACGAGGAGATCATCTGCGCCTGGTCGTCGGCGAGTTGCCTGCCGGTCGTCGTCTCGACGAGCTTCGTGCCCAGGGCCTGGTCCAGGCCGGCCTTGAGCGCCGTCTGGGAGGTGCCGGAGGCCGCCTTGACGTCGATCTCGTCGTACGTGCCCGGCTTGCCGAACAGCTGCTGGGCGGTGGCCGTGTCGAAGAGGGCCAGGCTGCCGCCGGCCGCGACATTGCCGTCGTCGGTGGTGAAGACGCCGGTGATGGTGGGCTTCAGGACCGGGCCGTCGACGGAGATGCGGACCGTGTCACCGACCTTGTAGCCGGCCCTCCTGGCGGTCTGCGAGTCGATCGCCACCTGGTTCTTCCCGTGCGGCGCGCTGCCCGAACTCAGCGGGTAGCGCGGGTCCTTGGCGCCCCAGTAGTTGCCGCCCTCGGAACGGAACCCGCCGCCGATGAGCTTGCCGTCCTTGTCGGCGATGGCGGTGAAGCCGTTCACGACACCGATGGCGTCGGCCGCTCCCGGCACCTTGGCGCTCGTGTCGAGCACGGACTGGGTCAGGTCGGGCGTCTTGCCGACCTTGTCGTCCTTGCTGTCCTGGTACGTGGCCCGTACGGCCACGTCGACCTGGTCGAAGCCCTTGGCCGAACTCTTCTGGAAGGCGTCGGAGATGGTGTTGGTGAAGACCAGGGTTCCGGAGACGAATGCCACGCCGAGCATGACGGCGAGCACGGTCATCAGCAGCCTGGCCTTGTGCGCGAGTACGTTGCGCAGGGCGGTGCGGAACATCAGACGGTGCGGCCCTTCGCGTCGAACTGCTTCATGAAATCGAGGACGTTCTCGGCCGTCGGGCGGTACATCTCGTCGACGATCCGGCCGTCCGCGAGGAAGACCACGCGGTCCGCGTACGCCGCCGCCACCGGGTCGTGGGTCACCATGACCACCGTCTGCCCCAACTCCCTCACGGAGTTGCGGAGAAAGCCCAGTACCTCGGCGCCGGAGCGGGAGTCGAGGTTTCCGGTCGGCTCGTCGCCGAAGATGATGTCGGGGCGGGAGGCGAGGGCGCGGGCGACCGCGACGCGCTGCTGCTGGCCGCCGGAGAGCTGGGCGGGGCGGTGGCCGAGGCGGTCCCGCAGGCCCACCATGTCGATCACGTTGTTCAGCCACTGCTTGTCGGCCTTGCGGCCCGCGATGTCCATCGGGAGCGTGATGTTCTCCAGGGCCGTCAGGGTCGGCAGCAGGTTGAACGCCTGGAAGATGAAGCCGATCTTGTCCCGGCGCAACTTGGTGAGCTGCTTGTCCTTCAGCGAGCCCAGCTCGGTGTCACCGATGCGCACCGAGCCGGAGGAGAAGGTGTCGAGGCCGGCCACGCAGTGCATCAGCGTGGACTTGCCCGACCCGGACGGGCCCATGATCGCGGTGAACTCGGCCTGCCGGAAGTCGACGGAGACCCGGTCCAGGGCGACCACCTGGGTCTCGCCCTGTCCGTAGATCTTCGAGAGATCCGTGGCACGTGCGGCCACGGTCGCGGTGGACCGGTCGGCGACGGGTGTGGTGGTCACGGGAACGAGCTCCTCGAGGGACGACGGCGTGAAGGGGTCGTGTTCCATCGTGGTCGCCGTCGCAGCCCGTGTAGTCAGCCGCAGTCCCGGTTCCGAGGGGCGACTCGGGTCGGACCCGGCGGCGGAGCGTCATACCTGGGGATGACGGGGAGCCCTGAGAGCGGGGACGCGGCAAGCGCTTGTGCCGACGGCCGTCGAGAACCGGTGGAGCACCCTCGTTCGGGCGGTGAAATTCCGTCATTCCGCATACGTGGCTGAGTGTCGGGCGCAAGGCTATTGGCAAGTGCGGATGGCCCGTTCCATGTGCTGATGCACCCTCAGACGTCAATAAAATAAGACAACATCGGTCGGGGGTACGACTGTTCGGGGGAAGCATCCCGATAGGCTCGGAACCTCGACGCGGAGCCGATGGCCTGCCCGGATGGTGGAATGCAGACACGGCGAGCTTAAACCTCGCTGCCCCTTCGCGGGCGTGCCGGTTCAAGTCCGGCTCCGGGCACTACCGCGCCCACGGGACGGAGCGTTCCGTGGCGGGTCGTCACGCTGTGTAGATCCGGGCCCTCCGTCGGCCCGCGGGGGACTCAGCCCTCGTAGACCGTCAGCACCGCGCCGTCGACCTCGATCCGGCGCCCCGCTCTCATCCCGTTGCCGCGCAGTGTCTCCAGGCAGCTGTGGAACAGCTCCAGCTCGTCGGCGTCCAGGATCGCGGCGGCCAGGTCCACGAGTTCGGCCACCGCCTTCTCGGTGAGCACCTCGGGCAGCTCACCGGAGAGCAGGACGACCGACTCACCGGCGGGCCCGCGGACCACAGCCGTGGCCGGACCACCGTGCACGAACAACACATTGCCCACGTTCCCCCCAGGAGCCCGGGGTCGTGCGGCTCTCGCTCCTCGGGCAGGACGAGAGACTAGCGGGGGATCTCGGTGGTTTCGGGCGAGTTGCATTCTTTTTCCGAGTTGACGGAAGACGGCGCTTCCCTGGGCGTTCGGCGGCCCAAGTCGGCTCCGGTGACGGTCACTTCTCCGTCGTGCGTCGGTTACTTGTCCGTCGTGCGGGGCGTCGAGCGGTCCAGCAGGGACTCCACCAGGGCGGCGACATGGCGGCGATCGTCGGACGAGAGCTTCTGGACGCTCGCGATGAGCAGGTCGACCTCGGGGTCGGGGGCGGCGGCGTCCGGGCCGGCGGCGTCGGGACTGCCGTAGACATGGATGCCGCAGGCCTCGGCGGCGGCGCGGCGGACGGTGTCCAACGGGAGCTCCAGGCCCTTGGACAGTCCCTCCAGGGTGGCCGACTGGGGCATCCGGACGACGCGTTCGGTGGTGGCCAGGTGGTGGACCGTGGAACGCGGGATGCCGCCGCGGCGCGCCACGTCGCCGTAGGACCAGCCCTTGCGGTCGAGGCGCTCACGGATCAACTGCTGCAGTGCGTTGGCCACGGGTGGGTCACTTCCTGCTGGCTGCGGCGGCATGTCTGTCCTTGTCGGGGCCGATTCTACGGGCGCCGTCCCGGGCCGCCGAAAGGGTGATTTCCCGAAGGGGTTGCGCGGTCGCCCCCGGAGGCCCTAGTGTCCAATCTCGTTGGACAGCTCGTCCGACCAGATTGGACAGAGTCCGGGGGGAACTGGACCTTGTCTGATCGGAACTGCCCATCCCTGAGGGGGAACTGATCATGATGGACGCCCACGAGCTTGAGGCCGAGTCCGCGGAGCTGCTGCCGGGTCGCGAGGCCCTGGGTCGGCTGAAGTTCAGCTTCGGCAAGACGGTGAACGTCACCAAGCACGTCGCCAACATCTCGGCGCACAACGAGTCCGCGGCCGTCAACGACCACTCCTCGTGGTCCGTGGCCGACTCCGGTGCCGGCCAGAACATCACCGTCCAGCAGTAACGCTCGCGGTCCGCCTCGAAGCACACCCCAAACAGACTGAAACATTCGGAAGGGACATCCGTCATGAGCATGGACATGCATGAGCTGGACACCGAGTCCGCGGAGCTGCTGCCGGGCCGTGAGGCCCTGGGTCGGCTGAAGTTCAGCTTCGGCAAGACGGTGAACGTCACCAAGCACGTCGCCAACATCTCGGCGCACAACGAGTCCGCGGCCGTCAACGACCACTCCTCGTGGTCGGACGCCGAGTCGCAGGCCACGCAGAACATCACCGTCCAGCAGTAGCGGCAGCGCTGCGAGGACGGCCACGGGGGCGGACCGCGTACATCTGAGGGCCGGTCCGCCCCCGCGGCCACTTCGGCCACTTTCGGTTCCGGGGGGAACCCGCCGCGCTTCCGGGGGGAACAGCGGCGCGGACATGGGGAAGTGGCGAGGACTCTGGGGGGAGACACGCATGACAGTGCTCGGCAACGGTCCGGCGGCGCTGTACGACACCGGGCCCGTGCCCGGACCCGGCGGCTGGCCGGTGACCTACGAGCAGGTCGCGACCGGCAATCTGCCGGTCGTCGAACAGCCGCCGCAGCCGGCGCCGCGGCTGAGCGCGGGACTGCGGCTGCACGGCGAGTACCAGGGGTCGGGTTTCACCGAGCCCAAGTACATCGCCCGTCGGGGGGACGGGCAGGTCGTGCAGTTGTCCCGGCTGCTGTACCTGGTGGCATCGAGCATCGACGGTCTGCGCGACGTCGAGACGATCGCCCACCGGGTCAGCGCGCGGTTCGGCCGCGAGGTCAGCGGCGAGAACATCCGCTACCTGGTGGAGAAGAAGCTCGAACCGCTCGGGGTGACGGTGCCCGAGGGGCAGGAGGGCGACGAGGTCGACGCACCGCGTTCCGATCTGCTGCTCGCCCTCAAGGGCCACCGGGTGATCTTCAACGAGAAGCGGACGGCACGGATCGCGCGGGCACTCGCCTGGCTGCACCGGCCGGTCATGGTCGTCGCCGTTCTGGTGTCGGCCGTGGCCATGGACGTCTGGCTGTTCGGTTTCTTCGGGGCGATCGAGCCGGTCCTGCAGGTGCTCGACCAGCCGGTCCTCATCCTGATCGTCTTCGTCCTCACCGTGGCCTCCCTCGTCTTCCACGAGTTCGGCCACGCGTCGGCGTGCACGTACGGCGGTGCCCGGCCGGGCTGCATCGGCTGTGGCCTGTTCCTGATCTGGCCGTCGATGTACACCGACGTCACCGACGTCTACCGGATCGGCCGTGCCGGGCGCATCCGCACCGACCTGGGCGGGGTGTACTTCAACGTCGTCTTCATGCTGGGGATGGCGGGGGCGTACTTCGCGACCGGGCAGGGGTTCTTCCTCGCGGCGGTCTATCTCGGCCACTTCGAGATCCTGGAACAGCTGATGCCGGCCGTCAGGCTGGACGGCTACTACATCCTCGGGGACCTCGCGGGGGTGCCGGACCTCTACGGCAAGATCAAGCCGATCCTGCTGAGCCTGTGGCCCGGTGCGAAGGGGCGGGGGGCCCGCCGGGAGGTCGCGGGGCTGAAGAAGTCGGCGCGCACGATCGTCGCCACCTGGGTGCTGACGATGGTGCCGCTGATCGTCGGTGAGCTGGGGTACGCGCTGTGGAACCTGCCACGGATTCTGGCCACGATGACGAGGTCGCTGACCGAGCAGGTCATCGGCACCGGCGCGGCGTTCGCGGACGGGCAGATCGTCGCGGGGCTCGTCGGGGTGATCGGCACGGTCATGCTGCTGTGCCCGATGGCGGGCGTCATCTACCTCTCCGTGAAGCTGGGCGGTCGCCTCTTCCGAGCCGCGAAACGCTCGACGTCCGGCCGCCCTCGTCTCCGTGTCGCGCTCTGCGCCCTGGCCCTCGTCGGTCTGACCGGCCTGAGCTACGCCTGGGTCTCCGGCATGACGCCGAAACCCCTGCCCAAACAGCCGCCCATCGCCCCGATCCTGCAACCGGGCGTCTCCACCGAGCCCCCGGGCCCGCAGGACGCGTCGACGCCGGGCGGGACCGGTGCGCACGGCGGCGCGGGCGGGGACTCCGCCTCACTGTCCCCGTCGGCATCGGCGGCCGGCACCGGCCCGAGCGGCGGCCCTTCGGCCGGCCCGTCGGCGAGTACGACGACCTCGGCCTCGCCGTCCGCCTCGGCCCCGGCATCGGCCCCGCCGACCAAGGGCGCGCCGGGCTCACCGACGACCACCAGCCAGGGGCCGTCGGACGGACCGCCCGCGTCCGCACCCGGCACGGGAGGGGGCGCGACCGACCCACCCACCTCCCCGACCCCGACGGAAAGCACCCCGGCCTCCCCGACCGACACCACCTCGGCACCACCGCAGAGCGGGTCACCGGCGGCGTCCTGAGGCCGCCGGGGCGGGCCCGGGGCCTCCCCGGCGGACAGCGCCTCGGCACCACCGCAGAGCGGGTCGCTGGGTGCGTCCCGGGGCCGGGGCCGGGGCTCGGGCGAGGCACTCTCGCCGGCCGACAGGGGGGGCGACTCACCACGCGGCCGAGCCGACCGCACCTCTCGCCGGCCGACAGCGGGGTGGACGTCCCCGCGGGGCCAAGAGGGAAGCGGTCCGAGGCGGGAGGGGGAGGCGGGTTCCGCACCGGCTGCGCGGGCCTCTGCTCCCCGGCGAGGTGCACGGAGGCCGCGCCTCTCGCCGGGGCTCCCGCTGCCCCACGACTCGCCCCCGCCACCCATCCCATCCACCAAGGAGCTCCCTTGAGCAGTCATCGAAAATCTCGTCCGGCCAGTAATCCGTTGGCGCGTCGCGCCCTCGGCATAGGCCTCTTCGCCGCCGGGGTCGCCGGGGCCGCCACCGCTGTGCCGGCGCAGGCCGCCACCGGGGTGTCGCACGCCGCCTTCGCTTCGGACCATGTGTTCAGTCACGCCGATCGGGTGCACCACACGCAGGCCCGGGACTCGTTCACGGTGCGGCAGTTCGGCACCGTCAACGCGGCCAGCGCGCGGAACCAGGCCAATGCCGTCTCCGCCGGGTGCTCGGCGGACGACGCCTGTCGGTCCGTGGCGCTGTCGTTCCAGATCGTCACCGTCGCCGGTGAGCACGCGCATCTGAGGGCCGTGAACCTCAGTGACGCCGCCAACAAGGAGTGCACGGGCTGTCAGACCCTGGCCGGTGCCTACCAGTTCGTGGTCTCGACGCCCAAGCCGCTCAACCTGAGCGCGGACGCCCAGAACAAGCTCGCCGACATCCACCGCCGGCTGGACGCGCTGACCCGGTCCTCGGTGCCGGCGGCCGACCTGAAGACGCAGGCCGACGGTCTCGCCTCCGAGGTCAACGCCATCCTGAAGGACGCCGTGGCGAGCGCGCCGAAGGGCGACGTGCAGCCCGACGTCACCCTCCACCGCCAGCTGGACGGCTGGCCGCCGGCCCCCTGATCCCGCACGGACACCGACCGCCGCACCAGCCCCCAGCGGTGCGGCGGTCGGCCATGGACATCCCCGCATCACCGTTGACATCGCCTGGAGGCGGGCGCAGACTCAGCCATCGGAAGATGGTGAAATTAACTTCACCATGCGAACAACGTGACCGAAGGATCCGGGATGCGCACCACCGTCGGCATCATCGGAGCCGGCCCCGCCGGCCTCCTCCTCGCCCGTCTGCTCCACCACGCCGGCATCGACTCGGTCGTCCTCGAGAGCCGCGACCGCTCCTACGTCGAACACCGCCAGCGCGCCGGAATCCTGGAGCAGGGCACGGTGGACGTCCTGCGCGCGGCCGGCGCCGCGGAGCGCATGGACCGCGAGGGGCTCCGGCACGACGGCATCGAGCTGCGGTACGAGAAGAAGCGCCACCGCGTCGACTTCCCGGGCCTGACCGGCGGTCGGTCGGTGATGGTGTACGCCCAGACCGAGGTGTGCAAGGACCTCATTGCCCTCCAACTCAAGGAAGGCGGGCCGTTGTTGTTCGAGGCGGAGGCGCTGGAGGTGCGGGGGGCGGACACCGGCAGCCCGTCGGTCCGGTTCCGGTACGAGGGGCGGGAGGAGGTGCTGGAGTGCGCGTACGTCGTCGGGTGCGACGGGTTCTGGGGCGTGGCCAGGAAGGCGATCCCCGCCGAGCTCACCCGTGTCTTCGAGCGGACGTACCCCTTCGGCTGGCTCGGCATCCTCGCCGACGTACCGCCCTCCCACGACGAACTCGTCTACGCCCGCCACGACCGCGGCTTCGCCCTGCTCTCGATGCGCTCCCCGTCCGTCTCCCGCCTCTACCTCCAGGTCCCGGAGGGGACGGATGCCGAGGCCTGGGGCGACGACGAGATCTGGGACGAGCTGGAGCGCCGCTTCGAGACCGACGACGACTGGAAGCTGGAGCGCGGGCCGATCACCCAGAAGTCCGTCACGCCCATGCGCTCGTACGTCCACGAGCCCATGCGCCACGGCCGGCTCTTCCTGGCCGGCGACGCGGCGCACATCGTGCCGCCGACCGGCGCGAAAGGGCTGAACCTGGCCGTGGGGGACGTGGTCACCTTCGCGCGTGCGCTGGCGCACGAGAAGGAGACGGGGTCGGCCGAGCTGCTCGACGCCTACTCCGAGACCTGTCTGCGGCGCGTCTGGCAGGCCGAGCGGTTCTCGTACGACATGACGACCATGCTGCACCCGGCCCCGGATGCCACCCCCTTCGACAACCGGCTCCAGCTCGCCCGCCTCGACCGGATCGCCGGCTCCCGCGCGGCCGAAACCGACCTCGCCGAGGGGTACACGGGATTCTCGCTGGAGTGAGCCCCTCCGGTGAGGGGAATCACGCACCCGCGTAGCCTGTTGCGCACCGGTGAGGGAAAGATCCTCCTCAAGCACTAGGGTCGATCCTTTGCCTACCCATTACTCTTGAGCCCAAGGCCGCGACGTGTGGCCATGGAGGAGTGAAATGAGGAGCAGAAACCCGGTCTTCTCGCGTCGGGGGTTCAGCCGCGACAACGGCTACGCGGGCTTCAACACCGCGCCGCAGGCCGGGGGCCCCGCTGTCGGCACGCAGACCAACCCCTACGCGGGGGGCAACCCCTACGCGCAGAACCCGTACGCGCAGCAGGACCTGCAGTACGGCGCGCCGCCCCAGGCCCCGGCCACCACCGGCCGGATGACCATGGACGACGTCGTCCTGCGCACCGCGTCCACCCTCGGCACCCTGATCGTGACGGCCGCGCTCGCCTGGGCGCTGCTGCCGGTCGACGACGCCAACATCGGCCGGTCCTACGGCATCGGCATCGGCGCCGCGCTGATCGGCATGGTCCTGGCGTTCGTGCAGTCCTTCAAGCGCAAGGCCTCGCCTGCGCTGATCCTGTCGTACGCGGCGTTCGAGGGCGTCTTCCTCGGCGTGGTCTCCAGCGTCGTCGACAACCGCATCGCGAGCGGCGCGGCCATGCAGGCCGTGATCGGCACGATGGCGGTGTTCGCCGGTGTGCTGGTGGCGTACCGCGCGGGCTGGATCCGCGTCAACCGCCGCTTCTACGGCTTCGTGATGGCGGCCGCGATCGGCTTCGTCCTGCTGATGATGGTGAACATGCTGTTCGCGGTCTTCGGCGGCGGTGACGGCCTCGGCTTCCGCAGCGGCCCGCTCGGCGTCTTCTTCGGCGTCGTCGGCATCCTGCTCGGCGCGTGCTTCCTCGCCCTGGACTTCAAGCAGGTCGAGGACGGCATCGCGTACGGCGCGCCGAAGGAGGAGGCGTGGCTGGCCGCCTTCGGCCTCACGCTGACGCTGGTGTGGATCTACATGGAGTTCCTGCGGATCATCGCGATCCTCAACAGCAGCGACTAGCCGTACGGCAGCGGTAGAGCCGACAGCAGAAGGGCCCTGGGGCAGTCCCGGGGCCCTTCGTCGTTGTCCCAGTGCGCGCCGCCCTAGAGCAGTTTGCGCGCGGCCCTCCTCAGGTCGTACTCGTGGATGATCGCCTTCGCGTGGCCGTACGCGAGGTTGTGCTCGTGGCGGAGCCAGCTGACCTTTTCCTCGAAGCGGAAGAGGGCGGGGCCTTCGTCGACGGTGCGCAGCCAGTCGGACACTTCACGACCGGTGCAGTGGGGGATGCGGGCGAGCATGTTGCGGTGGGTCTCCTCGGAGAGGACGTGGGACATCGGCGCCTCCGGACGCAAAGGGGATGTAAGCCGGTCCTTCAGGTCACGGTGCCTGAGCGTTCGCCTGTTGGCAACAGTCCTGCGGCGGCGCGTACGCTCATTCCGTGGTTGATACGACGCCCTTGACGCGAGCCGTGGATCACTTCGCCGACCGATTGAGGGCGGCGCCGCAGAGCCGTTTGCAACGGGGCGCCGCCGCTGAGGCTCTGCAGTTGGCCAGAGAGTTGGCTCGTCGGGCTCAGGTTCTGGAGGAGTCCGGTGCGGAGCCTCGGGTGATGCCGGATGCGGGGATGTTCGCGGCGGCCGACCAAATCACCGTTGCCGTGCATGACTTGGCCCTCGTGCTGGATGAGGAGGGCCAGGTGGTTGAGGCTGTGCGGTTGGTCGAGGAAGCGCAGTCGCGGGCGGGTGTCTGAGAACTGGTGGCGACTGCGGGACCGCTGTGGCCGGTCGCGCGGTTCCCCGCGCCCCTTGGAGCGTTGCTGGGGTCCGGTGCCTCAGAGGGACGCTATGACCCGGTCCGCCAGGATGTACACGTTTTCTTCGCCGCACTCGAACGTCAGCGTGTACGCGCCCGAGATTCCGGAGCCGCCCAGCAGGACCGGGGTCTCGCCGGCCCGCAGGGCCGCGGCCAGTCGTTCCGCCGTCTCGCGGTGCCCCGGGGTCATGCACAGCGTGGTGCCGTCGGCGAAGACGTAGACGTCGAGGGTGCCGAGCGGGCCCGGGCGGACGTCGGCCAGTTCGACACGGGAGGCGGCGAGTTCCTCGAGCGTGGCTACGGTGCGCTCATGGTCGTTCGCGACCGGTGACTGGACCGGGACGAAGTCCGGGTGGGAGGGGTGGCGGCGGCGGGCCGCGGCCAGTTCGGGGGAGTCCCCGGCGAACTCGTCGGCGTCCACGGACGGCTCGGTCACCGACTCCAGCGGCTCCAGGCCCACGAAGTCGCTCTGCCGGGGCAGGAACAGCTCGCTGTCCGGCAGGCCGAGCAGAGAGGGTGCGTCGGAGACGTCACGCGCCTCCTGGGCGGCCCAGAAGGCCCGCGCCTCGGCCAGTTCGCGCTCGCGTTCCTCGGCGAGCGCCTCGGCGACGGCGGCGCGTATCTCGTCGGCCTCGGTGGAGAGACGGGCGGCCGGTACGAGACCGTGCGGGACGCGCTGCTCGGCGAGCTGCGTGTGCAGGGCGGCGACCTCACGGCGCAGCACCATGAGGGTGCGCAGGACGGCGACGCCCACGCCGCCCGTGGCGGCCGTGATGAGCAGCAAGGCGATCGGCATGGCGCTCACTGACGTACTCCCGGTTCAAAGTCGACCCCCGACTTCCTACATCAGCTTGAAGGGCGGACTAACCAGCTGTCAGTGCGTAACGTCACGAAATGGACAGGACTTTGGGCCTGGGGTTTCGTGGTGCGGCGGCGCTGACCTGCGCGGATACCTCCCGTAAGGGAGATAGGTCACATCCTGGGGGAGATTGGATCACAAAACGGCCCGGAGTCCGGGAGTTTCCCCGACTCCGGGCCAGAGGCTCACGGTTGGTGCCTTGACGGTTACGGAGGGCTCAGCTGAGGCGCTCGATCACCATCGCCATGCCCTGGCCGCCGCCGACGCACATCGTCTCCAGGCCGAACTGCTTGTCGTGGAACTGGAGGGAGTTGATGAGCGTGCCGGTGATCCGGGCGCCCGTCATGCCGAAGGGGTGGCCGACGGCGATGGCGCCGCCGTTGACGTTCAGCTTGTCGAGGTCGATGCCCAGGTCGCGGTAGGAGGGGATCACCTGCGCGGCGAACGCCTCGTTGATCTCGACCAGGTCGATGTCGTCGATGGTGAGGCCGGCGCGGCGCAGCGCCTGCTGCGAGGCCTCCACCGGGCCGAGGCCCATGATCTCGGGGGAGAGACCGGAGACGCCGGTCGACACGATGCGGGCGAGCGGGGTCAGACCCAGCTCACGGGCCTTGGTGTCGCTCATGATGACGACCGCGGCGGCGCCGTCGTTCAGCGGGCAGCAGTTGCCGGCCGTGACCAGGCCGTCGGGGCGGAAGACCGGCTTCAGGCCCGAGACGCCTTCCAGGGTGACGCCGGCGCGCGGGCCGTCGTCCTTGCTGACGACCGTGCCGTCGGGGAGGGTCACCGGGGTGATCTCGCGCTCCCAGAAGCCGTTCTTGATGGCCTCTTCGGCGAGGTTCTGCGAGCGGACGCCGAACTCGTCCATGTCCTGGCGGGTGATGCCCTTGAGCCGGGCCAGGTTCTCCGCCGTCTGCCCCATCGCGATGTAGGGGTCGGGGAGCAGTCCGTCCTCACGCGGGTCGTGCCATGTCGTCCCCTCCTGCTGGGCGACCTCGGCGGTACGGGCCTCGGCCTCGGCGAAGAGGGGGTTGCGGCCGCTGGGCATGTCGGAGCTGCCGTTGGCGTAGCGGGAGACCATCTCGACACCGGCCGAGATGAAGACGTCGCCCTCGCCGGCCTTGATGGCGTGCAGGGCCATACGGCTCGTCTGGAGCGACGAGGAACAGTAACGGGTGATGGTGCAGCCCGGCAGGTGGTCCATGCCCATCTGTACGGCGACGATCCGGCCGAGGTTGTGACCCTGCTCGCCGCCGGGGAGACCGCAGCCGAGGTGCAGGTCGTCGATGTCGCGCGGGTCCAGCTCGGGGACCTTGGCGAGGGCGGCCTGGATGATGGTCGCGGTCAGGTCGTCGGGGCGCAGGTCCTTCAGAGAGCCCTTGACGGCGCGGCCTATGGGGGAGCGGGCGGTCGAGACGATCACGGCTTCGGGCATCACGGCTCCAGATAAGAAGGGGCGGCGCGTAGCGCCTCGTTGAGGGGCGGCGGTCGGGCGGCGGGTGGGAGTACGGGGGGTGCAGGGCTGGTTGGGAAGTTACCCGTACGTATGGCCCGGGTCACGGGTGTGGGGGTGTGACCCTGACCGCAGTTTTCTAAGCGCTTGCTTTTTACGGCGCCGGGGAGATCGGGGACGGGGTCACAGGTGTCGGCTCGGGGACCCGGCGCCTCCGCCTCCTCTTGAGCAGTGCCCACGGCCCCCGCGGCCCCGTCGGCATCGCCGCCGTGACCTCCGTGCCGGGCTCCGAGGCGGCCTCTGCCGCTGCCCGGGCCACCGGCAGGAAGCCCTCCCTCCGCGACACGTCCGGGCGCTCCTCCTCCGCCGGCCACAGGCCCAGGGCCGCGCAGACCGTCGGGAGGATCGCCATCGCGGCCGTGGCGTAGCCCTCCGCCGAGGGGTGGTAGTTGTCCGGGCCGAAGAGCTCGCGGGGGTTCGCCTCGAACTCGGGGCCCAGGAGGTCGCCCAGGGACACCGTGCGGCCGCCCTGTTCGACGGCGCCGATCGTCTGGGCCGCCGCCAGCTGGCGGGAGGCCCGGCGGGCCAGCCAGCGCAGGGGCTGCTGGACCCGTTCCACCGTGCCCAGGTCCGGACAGGTGCCGACGACCACCTCCGCGCCGGCCGTACGCAGCCGCCGTACCGCCGCCGAGAGATGACGGACCGAGCGGGTGGCCGGCATGCGGCGGGTGACGTCGTTCGCGCCGACCATGATCACGCAGACGTCCGGCAGCAGGGCGGGGTTCGCCAGGACCAGGGCCACCTGGCGGTCCAGGTCGTCCGAGGTGGCGCCGGGCAACGCGACGTTGTGGAGCTCCACCGCGCGCTCCGCCACCGCCGAAAGGCCCGACGCCAGCAGGGCGCCCGGCGTCTGGCTCGCCCGGTGCACGCCCTGGCCGGCCGCTGTCGAGTCGCCGAGCATGGTCAGACGCAGCGGGGGTTCGTCCGGGACGGTGTACGCGGTGCCGTACAGACCGTCCGCCACCGGAACCCGCCCGCTCGAACCGTTGCCCACGTGCCGCTTGGCCAGCTGCACCTCGGCCAGCAGCACACCGACGGCGGCCGCACCGGCCAACCCGATCCCACCGCCGCCGTACGCGGCACCGGCCGCGATGCGCCGGGCCACCCGCGCCCTCGACATGCTCGTCATACGTCGCCGCCACCTCCGTCCTTGCCGTACATCCACTCCTTGCCCCGTACAGACCGTTCGCCAATCTCAACAAGGAGTGAACGACTTCCACGGGCCGTACCCTGGCGGAACCACTACGACCACTTCTTTTGCAGCATCCGGAGACAACGGTGCAATTCCACGACTCGATGATCAGTCTCGTCGGCAACACCCCGCTGGTGAGGCTCAACAGCGTGACCAAGGGCATCAAGGCGACTGTCCTGGCCAAGGTCGAGTACTTCAACCCGGGCGGCTCCGTGAAGGACCGCATCGCCCTGCGCATGATCGAGGCGGCGGAGGAGAGCGGTGCGCTCAAGCCCGGCGGGACGATCGTCGAGCCGACCAGCGGGAACACCGGCGTCGGGCTGGCCATCGTGGCCCAGCAGAAGGGGTACAAGTGCATCTTCGTGTGCCCCGACAAGGTGAGCACCGACAAGATCAACGTGCTGCGGGCCTACGGCGCCGAGGTCGTCGTCTGCCCCACCGCCGTCGACCCCGGGCACCCGGACTCGTACTACAACGTCTCCGACCGGCTGGTCCGCGAGACCCCGGGCGCGTGGAAGCCCGACCAGTACTCCAACCCCAACAACCCCCTCTCCCACTACCACTCGACCGGCCCCGAGCTGTGGGAGCAGACGGAGGGAAAGATCACCCATTTCGTGGCGGGTGTGGGGACGGGCGGCACCATCTCCGGCACGGGCCGGTACCTGAAGGACGCCAGCGACGGGAAGGTCCAGGTCGTCGGCGCCGACCCCGAGGGGTCCGTCTACTCCGGCGGCTCCGGGCGGCCGTACCTCGTCGAGGGCGTCGGTGAGGACTTCTGGCCGACGGCGTACGACCGCACGGTCGCGGACGAGATCATCGCCGTCTCCGACAAGGACTCCTTCCAGATGACCCGGCGCCTCGCCAAGGAGGAGGGCCTGCTGGTCGGTGGCTCCTGCGGCATGGCGGTCGTGGCGGCGCTGCGGGTCGCCGAGCGGCTCGACGAGAACGGCGTGGTGGTGGTGCTGCTGCCCGACAGCGGCCGCGGCTATCTCTCCAAGATCTTCAACGACGAGTGGATGGCCGACTACGGCTTCCTGGAGGACGAGGGCCCGAGCGCCCGCGTCGCCGACGTCCTCAACGACAAGGTGCACGGCGCCATCCCGTCCCTCGTCCACATGCACCCGGACGAGACCGTCGGCCAGGCCATCGAGGTACTGCGCGAGTACGGCGTCTCGCAGATGCCGATCGTGAAGCCGGGCGCCGGTCACCCGGACGTGATGGCGGCGGAGGTCGTGGGCTCGGTCGTGGAACGCGAGCTGCTCGACGCGCTGTTCACCCAGCGGGCCTCCCTCTCCGACCCGCTGGAGAAGCACATGTCCGCCCCGCTGCCGCAGGTCGGCTCCGGTGAGCCGGTCGGCGACCTGATGTCGGTGCTGGGTCGCGCGGACGCGGCGATCGTCCTGGTCGAGGGCAAGCCGACCGGCGTGGTCAGCCGACAGGACCTGCTGGCCTTCCTCGCCAAGAGCGGGAAGTAGCGGGAAACGTCCGGTGAACCGGCGGTGCGGGAGGCGAACTTGCGTTTGCCCACCGAAGCGGTGGACTTCGTCGAAGTGGTACGAGCGTGTCACGTCCACGCAGCACACGCTTAACACGGGTCCGGCACATTAGTGGGTGTCGGCAGGGCGGGAGCGGCTCCCCGCCCCAGCCGGCGCCGAACGTCCAAGGACCTCCGGAGCGGCTCCCGGACCTCCATGGACGCCGGACGTGAGACCTGGCCTGACCCGGTCGACGTCCCTCGCGGGGACCGCCGTCGTCCCGCCCCCCGGCAACGGGGGTGCGGCGGTCCCCGCGCATACTCTTTTTGCGCCGGAACCGGCGCCGTTCTCGCGGACGTGGTTGCTCGCCGTCGCGGTTCCTCGGTCGGTGGTCGCGGCCGTCGTCCGTTTCCACCGATCGGCTCAGTCCTCCCAGCGGTCCTCGTCCTTCGAGGTGCGGTGGCGGCGGTGGCCGAAGAGGCCCGGGGTGGTGCGGGCCGCCTGGGCGAAGTTCACGCCGACGATGCCGGCCCAGGCGGTCAGCAGGCCGGGCAGGTGGGCGATGCCGCCGCCGATCGCGGAGAGCGGGATGGCCAGGACCAGCGAGACGACGCCGAAGCCGAAGCGCTCTCCCCAGGAGTCCGTGGCCTTCGGCGCCCGCGAGCCCCGGGCCACCACCATCTGCTGCTCGGCCATCTGCCGCCGCACCCGCCGCTCGACCGCCCCGTCGATGCGCTGGTCGACCTTCTCCAGGAACGAGTCGACCAGTGCGGACTCGTACTCCTCACCCAGCTCCCTGCGTGCCTGCAGGGTGGCGTTGAGCTCCTTCTTGAGCTCGGCGTCCCGCGCGTCCATCCCGATCTCCGTCCCCGTCCCCATTCCTGTCATGGCACTACACGTTAGGGAGCCGGAGCGGTACCCGCACTGGGGATAGCCCCCCTGTTGGGGTGGGGCTCAGGGCAGCAACGACACGAGCCCCGTGTCGAGGTCGAAGCGGGCCGCGGTCACCTGCGCGGGCGTGAAGGCGGGGTCGGCCCGGATCGCGTCCCGTACCCAGGCCGTGTGGGCCCGCATGGTGTGCTCGGCCCAGTCGCCGGGCAGGGCGCGGGTGCGGCGGGCGGCCGGGGCGATCTCGTCGACCAGGAGTTCCAGGTGGCCGGGGACGGGCGCATCGGAGCGCAGATGGTCCAGGGTCGCGGCGACCGCCCCACAGCGCTCGTGGCCCAGCACCAGCACCAGCCGGATGCCCAGCTCCTCGACGCCGTACTGGATGGAACCGAGCACCGCCTCGTCCAGCACCTGCCCGGCCGTCCTTATGCACAGCAGGTCCCCGAGCCCCTGGTCGAAGACCAGCTCCGGCGGTACCCGGGAGTCGACGCAGCCGACGACCACCGCGAACGGGTGCTGGCCGGCGGCGAGCGTGTGCCGTCGCCGGGCGCCCTCGTCGGGGTGGCGGGAGCGGCCGGTCGCGTAGCGGTGGTTGCCGGTGAGCAGTTCGGCGAGGGCGGTGTGCGGGCCGGTCGGGCGGCAGGTCGCGGCGCGGGCCGCCGTTACGGGGGCGACGGCCAGTGCGCCGACGGCGGTGGCCGTCAGGAAGGCCCTTCGGTTCGAGGCCATGACGCATCCTCAGGTGTCGTGCCGATAGCGCTCGTTCACGTTGTGTGTGTGATCAATCACTCTGGGTACGCGTTTAATGACACTTGGCCGATTCGTCGTCAGATCATCGACCGTGCGATACCGCTCCTTGATCTCCTCGATCAGGCCAGCCCGTGCTGCTTCGCGTAGGCGTTCGCCACGTCCTCGGGGTCCTTCTTGTCGTTGTCGACCTGGCTGTTGAGCTGGGTGAGCTGTTCGGTGGTGAGGACGTTGCCGAGCTTGGCGAGGGCCTTGCGGACCGTGTCGTCGGCCTTGCGGTCGGCGATGAGCGGGACGATGTGCTGGCTGGGGATGAGGTTCTTGGGTCGGCCGGCACCACCCAGTCGTTGGCCGCGATGTCGGTGTCGGTGGTGAAGAGGTTCGCCACGTCCACGTCGCCCTTCTTCAGGGCGCCCTTGACCAGCGGGCCGTCCGAGTCCAGCGACTTGAACTCCTTGAACTCGACGCCGTACACGTCCTTCAGCCCGATCGCGCCCACCCGGCGCTTCTTCACCTCGGGCGCGGCGCCGATGACCAGCTTGCCGTTCTGCTTGGCGAGGTCGGCGAGGGTGGTGAGGCCGTACTTCCGCGCGGTCGCGCGGGTGACGACGAAGCAGTCGGAGTCGGCCGCCTGGCCGTAGGGCAGCACCTGCAGGCCGCTGGGCATCGCCAGGGTGAGGGCGTTCTGGATTTCATGGGTGCCGAGGTTGGGTTCAACGGTGGTTCATACGTGGGCGGCTTTGAGGCTATCCCCAGCACCTGGTTCTCGGTCACCTTCTCGGCCGTGAACGGCCGGGCTCGTGCGCTCGGTCGTTCACACCTTGTCGCGCTCCCGACTGCCCCCTACGACGGGGCGGTCACGGGTCGCATCTCCCGCCCTCGGCTATGCCGGTGGCGGGACGGGCATGGTGACGAATGCCCACGCTGAGCGTGCGCGGTCGCGCACGTTGACCCCGGCGACGAAGTCGGCGGGGCCGGCGAGCCCGCACCGACGACAGCAAAAATGATCCCGGTCGGGCCGGTTGGCCCGCTCGGTGTGGCCGCAGCGCGGACAGCGCTGCGACGTGTAGGCCGCGTCCACTTCGAGGAAGGGCACTCCGGCCTGCTGGGCTTTGTGGGCGAGGTGCTGTCCGAGCTGGTGGAAGGGCCAGGAGGAGAGGGTGCCCCGCTGGTCGCCGCGTAGCCGTACCCGTTCGCGGATGCCGCCGAGTTCCTCGACGGCGATGCCGCGACCGGTGCGTTGGGCGACGGACACGATCTCGTTGCTGATTTTGTGGTTCACCTGGGTGGCATGGCGCTTCTCCTTCTGCGCGCGGCGGGCCAGGCGGCGGGTGGCTGAGCGGGTCTGCTTGGCCTGGAGTTCGGCGCGTGTGCCGCAACCGGAGGATCCGACGAGGACGGTCACGCCCCCTTCCGGCACTTCCAGGGAGAGGTCGTGGACTGCTGTCGTGCCGTTGGGGAAGCGCTTGTGGACCGCATCGAACTGGATCATGAGTTGTCCCTTGCCCGGCTGTATAACGTCATGCAGAGTTCTTGGTATCTGAATAGGTTGTCAACGGTTCGGTGTTCATCCGAGGTAACGGATGACCGCAGAGCAAGATCGGATGTCCTGGAGGTTTTGGGCTTGATGTCGTCTCGAATCGTGGACACTCCGGACGTCGCGTCCGTCGGGCACACCGGGCTTGTGGTCCTCGACGGGATCGGACTCGGGGTCGCGGACGTCGTCCGCCTCGCCGACGGGAGCGCGCGCCCCGTCCCGGGAACCGATGCGATGAAGCGGGTGACCGAGTCCTGGGACGCCGCCCGGCAGATCGCCGCGACCGGACGCGTCTACGGCCGTTCGACCGGCGTCGGCGCCAACCGGAACGAGGACGTGCCCACCGAGGCGGCCGCCGAGCACGGCCTCCGCCTGCTCCGCAGCCACGCCGGCGCCATCGGGGACGAGCTCCCGGCCCGCCAGGTCCGGGCGATGCTCGCCGTGCGCGCCAACCAGCTCCTTGCGGGCGGCGCGGGCCTCCGGCCGACCGTCGTCACGGCGCTGTGCGAGGCGCTGGAGAGCGGGGCGTATCCGGTCGTGAACGAGTTCGGCTCGGTGGGGACGGGGGACATCGCGGCGCTGGCGCAGGTGGGGCTGGCGCTGGCGGGGGAGCACCCCTGGAAGGGATCGGGTGCCCCGGGGTCCCAGCCCCTCGACAACAACGACGCCCTCGCCTTCATCAGCAGCAACGCCCTCACCCTCGGCCAGTCCGCGCTCGCCCTGCACGAGTTGCGCGGGCTGGTCGAGGCCACCCAGGTCGTCGGCGCCCTGTCGTTGCTGGCCGTCGACGGGTCGCACGAGGCGTACGCCGCTCCCGTGCACATCGCCCGGCCGCACCGGGGAAGTGCTCAAGTCGCTCGGCGGATGCGGGAGTTGATCGGTGCCGAGGAGCGGCCCACCCCACCGCTCGGGCGGATCCAGGACCCGTACGGCTTCCGGTGTCTGCCCCAGATCCACGGTCCCGCGCATGACGCCGCCGATGCCCTGGAGGAGGTGCTGGCGGTCGAGATCAACGCCGCCGCCGAGAACCCCCTCATCTCACCCGAGGACATGGCCGCCTACCACCATGGCGGCTTCTACCAGGCCCAACTCGCCCTCGCCCTGGACCACTTCAGGCTCTCCCTCACCCAGGTCGCCCGGCTGTCCACCTCCCGGCTGTCCACCCTCAACGAGCCGGCCTTCACCCGCCTGCGCCCGTTTCTCGCAGGCGACGAGCCGGCCGCCTCCGGCCTGATGATCCTGGAGTACGCCGCCGGGGCCGCCCTCGGCGACCTGCGGGCCTTCTCCGCCCCCGCGTCGCTCGGCCACGCTGTACTCTCCCGGGGCGTCGAGGAACAGGCCAGCTTCGCCTCGCTCGCCGCGCGGCAGACACTGCGCGTCTGCCGTGCGTACCGTCTCGTTGTCGGCTGCGAACTCGTGGCCGCCGTACGGGCGCTGCACCAGCGCGACCTCAGGCCCGACCCGGAGCTTCCGGTGGGCCGGGCGCTGGCGCTCGCCGAGTCGGTGCTGGCGCAGGACCAGGCCGACCGGCCGCTCACGCAGGATGTGACGGCGGCGGCCGCGCTGCTGGACCGGTTCACGGACATCTGGAGGGGGAGCGGGGCATGAGCGTGGAGAGGAGCACGGATGTGAGCGCCGGCGTGGGCACGGGTGCGGGCAACGGTGTGGGCACGGGTGCGGGGTCCGGTGTCGGTTCCGAGAAGGCAGGCGTGGGTTCCGGAGTGGCCGACAGCCCGGCCGCCCGGCTGCAGGCGCTCTTCGAGGGGCACCGGCTGACGCCGACCCAGCGGCGCATCGCGCACAGCATGGTGCGCAAGGCCGCCGACGTGCCGTTCCTGTCCAGCGTCGAGCTGGCCGAGCTGGCCGGGGTCAGCCAGCCCTCCGTGACCCGCTTCGCCGTCGCCCTCGGCTTCGACGGCTACCCGGCCCTGCGCAAGCATCTGCGCGAGGTCGCGCCCAGCGAGCAGACGGCCGAGACGGGCTCGTACAACGAGTACCAGCAGGCCGTCGAGGCCGAGATCGAGAACCTGAGGCATCTGGCGGAGCTGCTGGCCGACCCGCGGCCCGTGCAGCGGGCCGGACGTCTGCTGGCCGCCTCCCGTCCGCTGCCGGTGCTCGGGCTGCGCGCCGCCGCCTCCCAGGCGTACGGCTTCGCGTACTTCGCCGCCAAGGTCCACCCGGACGTCCGGCTGCTCCACGAGGGCGGCACGATGATCCACGACCGGATCGAGGCCGCCGTGCGCGCCGGGGCCACGGCCCTGCTGTGCTTCGCGCTGCCCCGGCACCCGCGCGAGGTCGTGGACACGCTGGCCTTCGCGAAGGAGGCCGGGCTGACGGTGGTGACCGTGGCGGACTCCGCGTTCGCACCGGTCGCCAAGGTGTCGGACCTCCTCCTCCCCGCCGCCGTCGGCACCGGACTCGCCTTCGACACCGCCTGCGCGCCCATGCTGCTGGGCCGGGTCCTGCTGGAGGCGATGTGCGACGACCTGCCGGACGCGCAGGCCCGGCTGGAGGAGTTCGACGCGCGGGCGGCGGCACGCGGGCTGTTCGTGGAGTAGCGCCCGGAAACGGCGTTTCGGGGCGGCCGTTTTCAGATCCCTCTCACGTTGGCTGGTTACCGTGCGTCTCACGGATGCCGTGCAGACGTGAGACGGGAGGACGGACGTGGCACGCGGAGAGGGCAGGGCCCAGGGACTGGCTCGGGTGGCCGTCGTCGTACGGGCCGGAGCAGCACCGCTGTGGTGGGCCGGGGTGTTCGCGGCCGGTGTCGGGGTGCTGGTGCCGGGCGTCACGGGGCGCCGGATCGGCGTCATGGCCGGGGCCGCGCTGTTCATCGTGGCCGCGGCCGTGGTGTCGTCCACGCGCCGCAAGCGGTACACGGAACTCGCCCGCTCGGCCGCCCGCGCCGGCAGGCACGACGTGCTTCAGGACCGTGCCGTGAGCGTGCGCAACTGGCGGCGCGGGCACCGCTGGTGGCTGCTGCTCGCGTTCGTCGTCGCGCTGGGCGCCTCCTTCGTCGTACCGGCCGCGGGCGGGATGCTGCTCGCCGGTGCCGGTACGGGCCTGCGGCTCAAGGCCGCCTGGCTCGGGCGGCGCGAACGGGCCGACGACGCCCTGCTGTGGGTCCGGGTCGACTGGCTCGCCGGGAACGGCGGGCGCCCCGCAGGCAAGACGGTGAAGGCCTACCGCAGCACGGGTATCGCGGCGGGCGACGCGGCCCCCGGCGGGGCGCGACGCCGCACCGCGGCACTCGTCTGAGTCGCTAGACCTCCAGGTCCTCCTCGATCCTCTTCAGCTGGTGGCGGGCCATCGCCAGGTTGGACCGCTTGGCGTCGAGCACCAGGTAGATGAAGAGGCCGTTGCCGCCCCTTCCGCTGATCAGCCGGATCAGGTGGTACTGGTCGGAGAGCGTGATCAGGATGTCCTCGATCTGGCCCTTCAGCCCGAGGTGCTCCATCGTGCGCATCTTGGCGCGGACGACGTCGGTGTTGCCGGCGGCGGCGACGTTCAGGTCGAAGCTCTTGCTGCCGCCCATCGTGCCCAGCGCCATGCCGCTGGTGTAGTCGACGAGCGCGACGCCGGTCGCGCCCTCGATGGAGGCGAGGGCTTCCTTCAGACAGGTTTCCGTGTTGGCCATGAGTGTGTTCCTCGGTTCCTTTTCAACTTTCGGTGGTGGAGCGCGCGTTGGTGGTCGTGGTGGTGCGTGGTGCGCGCGGGGTTCTGGTCCTTGGGGTGGCCGTCTTGGCGGCGGCCGGTTTGGCGGGCTTGGCCTGTTTGGCGCGGCTCGCGGGTGCGCCATGGGTGTCGAGGAGCTCGGCGATACGGGCGGCGGCCCGGCGTCCCTCCAACAGCAGCCGGCCGACGTTCACCCGGTCCTGGGTGAGCAGGGTCAGTACGGCGGCCGTGGAGGTGCCGCTGCCCGCCGTGAACGTCGCCACGTAGCCGTACATCCCGCGTACGAGCAGCTCGCGGAACTCGCCCTGGCCGCTCGCGTCCGCCAGCTTCACGGCGGCCGCGTGCGTGGTCGCGGTGAGCGCGGCCATGCCCTGCGGGTCGACGCCGGGGGTGTCCTGGGCGAGGACCACCTCGTCGACGGCGGTCGCGAGGGCGCCGGTGAGCTGGGGGACGCGGGCCCTCAACCGGCGGAGCTCGTCGAGGATGTGAGGGTCGGGAGCCATCGGGGGTCTCCTCTCGAACCGGTCAAAGGGCCTCCAGCGCATCTCTGAGCCTCTTCAGCAGCGTGATGTGGGGGTCGGGCGGCATCTCTTCGGTGGTGGCTGAGGTCTCGTCGCCGTCCGCGGGTCCGGCCGTGCGTACCCGTTCCGTCATGCGGAACGACTGCCCACGGGCTGGTTCGGGTGACGATCCGCCACGGCGGGGCAGTGAGGGCGGCTGGCCGTGGCCGGGCGATGGCGGACGCTGGTCGTGGCCGGGTGGCGCCTGCTCGGGGTTCGTCGGTGGCCGGTCTGGGGCTGAGGGTGGCTGGCCGCGGGTCGGCAGTGGCGGTGGCTGCCACAGGCCGCCCGGCTGGTGTTGCCCGGGGGCGTGCGGCTGCGTCGGCTCCGTGTCGGGCCGCCGTACCGGTGTCAGGACACCCGCCGCCGTCAGGCGTCTCACGTCCACCAGGGTGTGGAAGGCCAGGTGGCCCAGGGCTCGGGCTATGTCCGACGCCGTGCGGGTGCCGTCCGCCTGGGCCAGGACCGTGCGCTGGCGGCGGGTGAGCGAGGGCGCCGCCGGGAGGTCCGTGAGGGTGAGCGGGGCCTCGTCGGTGGCCGGGTCGGGCCAGATGCGGTGCAGGAGGTCGCGGCGGCGCAGGGTCTCGCGCTCCAGCGCGGCCACCGGGACGGGGCGGACGGTGCCCGGGGGCGTGTGCGCGGTGCCGTAGCGGAAGCGGCCCGGGGTGGAGCTCGGGGCGAGGACGAAGTACGCGGCGTCGTACAGGGCCGTCAGACGGCACAGCTCGAAGGCGCCGAGGGCGAGCCGTCCCGCGTCGACCAGACGGAGGCCGGCGCGGTGGCCGGGGTCCCCCACGGGGTGGTCGGTGTGGTGGACGAGGCCGTCGGCGTCCGTCTCGCCGAGCGCCTGCTGCCAGGCCTCGGCGGCGAGGGTGCCGTGCGCCGTCAGCAGCGTCTCCAGGCCGGGCGCGTACGGGCTCTCGGCGTGCACCACCAGACCGTCGGCGAGGTGCAGCGTGCCATGCTCACGGAACAGGACGCCGGTGGCGCGCTCGGCGGCGAGCCGGGTCAGCATCGGCGAGACGCCGCCCCACCCGCGTGCGGCGGCGGCCACCTTCTTGCGCACCGGAAGGCGCGGGGGCTCGGTCGTGTGGACGGCGGTCATGCCAGCACCAGCCGTTCCGCCATCTCGCCCAGCCGGATGCGGGCCATGGCGAGGTTGCCCTCCGTACGGGCCAGCCACAGATGCAGGAAGACGCTGCCGTCGAAGGACGCCCCCACGAACCGCAGCACGTGATAGCTGTCCCGGTTGCTGACGATCAGGTCCTCGACCGGTGGGTCGGCGTCCGCCGCGGCCCCCGCCCCGGGATCGTCGGCGGGCGCGAACGCGTGCTGCTCGGCGGCCAGCCGCGCGATCTCGGCGGCCTCCGCCGCGGCCGCCTCCTGGTCGCCGCCCGGGGACTCGCCCACGCTGCCCAGGGCCAGCCCGCTCGTCCAGTCGATCAGCGCGGCGCCCCGCGCGCCGGGCAGTCGCATGGCTTCCAGCAGGCACTCGTCGATTCCGGGCACCGTGGCTCCCCTCCCGCCTGGGGTTCGGCTGAGTGACGCCGAAACTACGCAACGTGTGCGCTAGGGGTGAGGGATCTGGCATTTTCCGGTGGAACATGCTCCGGAGGACTAAGGTGGGTCGACTCGCCTTGTTTTCACCGCAGTTGAACCGCAGATCCACAGGCGCGCGTCAACGGCGGTCCGGCGTGCGGAGGGTGGTGAGCGCGCCCGCGTGCGCCCCTCCCGACTCGGCCACGATCTCGTCCAGCCGCTGTTCCGCCCGCACGGTCGCGAAGGCCACGCCTCCCGACCCGTCCGGCGCGAAGCCGTAAACGCCGGGCCGGGTGAGGGAGTTGTACGCGTAGTGGTGCGCGAAGTAGTACGCGCCCGTGTCCAGCGCCGCCGCGTAGTCCCCCTGTTCCAGCAGCGGCAGCGCCCGCCCCTCGGCGAGCAGGTCCCCCGCGAAACAGGCCGGCCCCGCGACGTCTTGCACGACCACCGGCCCCTCCTTGGGCCGCCCCTTCCCGTCGTACGCGGCGATCCGCAGCGGCCACGACCCGGGTACGTACACCGTCCGCGTCGCCACCTGCACACCCGCGTGGGTCACTGCGACCGGCCGCCCGCCCGCGCTCTTGGCGTACTCCACCCGCGCCACCACGGTCCCGTGCTTGGCCAGCAGTGACCGGCCGAACTCGGTCACCAGCCCGTACCGCCCGTCGAACAGCCCGGGCACCGCCTCGCCCAGCAGTCGCGCGTACTGCGCGTACGTCGGCGTGGTCACGTCCGAGCCGAAGTTCACCGGCAGCCCGCCGCCGATGTCCAGCGTGTCGATCTGCGGCCGTCCGAGGTGCCGGTTGATCTCCTCGGCGAGCGCGAACACCTCCGCCACGCCCTGTGCCATCAGCGACAGCGGAATGCCCTGGGACCCGGTGTGCGCATGCAGCCGCGTCAGCCACGGGCGGTCCGCGTACGCCCGTACGACCCACTCCCGTGCCCCCTCGTCCCGCAGCGCTACCCCGAACTTCGAGGTGGCCGTCGCCGTCGAGGTGGCCCCGATGGAGCCCCCGCCGACCTGCGGATTGACCCGGATCCCGATCGGTGAGCGGCTGGTCGCCATGGGGGTACCTCCCATGCCTTTCGGGCTATGGGGGAGCATTAGGGCGTCGATCCGGTCCAGTTCCTGCGGACTGTCCGCGTTGACGGCGATGCCGAGCGCCAGCGCCTCCCGCAGCTCGGCCGGCGTCTTCGCGGGCGAGTCCAGCACGGTGAGGTGCGGCGGCACCCCCGCCGCACGCGCCAGCGCCAGCTCGCCCGGGCTCGCCACCTCCGCGCCGAGCCCCTCCTCGCGCAGCAGCCGCACCACCGGCACCAGCGGGGTCGCCTTCACCGCGAAGGCGTGCAGCACGGGAGTGCCGGGCGCCACCACCGCGTCGAACGCCGCCCGCAGCTCGGCCGCCGACTCCCGGATGCCCGTGACGTCCAGCAGGCCCAGGATGGGCGTGTCCGGCCCGAGCAGACCCCGCTCCACGGCCGCCCGCACCGCGTCGTCGCGCCGAGCGGCGCCGTCCGTCCGGCCGCCCTTCCCATAGCCCACAACATCCCCCGTCATGTCGTCGCCCGCCTCCATCCATCCAGCCAAACATCTGTGACGTACCCGTGCTGCCCACCGGTTCTATTGACTAGCCCTATTCAGAGAGTCAGGATGTGAATAACGGCAGCAACAATCCGCTAGGAGGCAGACCATGTCAGGACCCCGCCCCGTACGAGCGCCGCGCGGTACGGAACTGAGCGCCCTGGGATGGCAGCAGGAAGCCGCCCTGCGGATGCTGCAGAACAACCTGGACCCCGAGGTCGCCGAGCACCCCGACAAGCTCGTCGTCTACGGCGGCACCGGCAAGGCCGCCCGTGACTGGCGTTCCTTCGACGCGATGGTGCGCACCCTCAAGGGGCTGAAGCAGGACGAGACCATGCTGGTCCAGTCCGGCCGCCCGGTCGGCGTGATGCAGACCCACGAGTGGGCCCCGCGCGTCCTCATCGCCAACTCCAACCTGGTCGGCGACTGGGCCAACTGGGAGGAGTTCCGCCGACTGGAGGCCCTCGGCTTGACCATGTACGGCCAGATGACCGCCGGCTCCTGGATCTACATCGGCACCCAGGGCATCCTCCAGGGCACCTACGAGACCTTCGCCGCCGTCGCCGCGAAGAAGTTCAACGGCACCCTCGCGGGGACCATCACCCTCACCGCCGGCCTCGGCGGCATGGGCGGCGCCCAGCCGCTCGCCGTCACCATGAACGACGGCGTCGCCATCTGTATCGACTGCGACCCGCGCGCGATCGAGCGGCGCATCGAGCACCGGTACCTCGACGTGAGGGCCGACTCCCTGGACCACGCCCTCCAGCTGGCCACCGAGGCCCGTGACGCCCGCCGCCCGCTCTCCATCGGCGTCCTCGGCAACGCCGCCGAGCTCGTCCCGCAGCTGCTCGCCATGGGCGCTCCCATCGACATCGTCACCGACCAGACCTCGGCCCACGACCCGCTGGCGTACCTGCCGCTGGGTGTCGACTTCGAGGACATGGCGGACGCGGCGGCCAAGGACCCGGCGGGCTTCACGACCCGGGCCCGCGAGGCGATGGCCCAGCACGTCGAGGCGATGGTCGGCTTCATGGACGCCGGCGCGGAGGTCTTCGACTACGGCAACTCCATCCGCGGCGAGGCCCGACTCGCCGGATACGACCGGGCGTTCGCCTTCCCCGGCTTCGTCCCCGCCTACATCCGCCCGCTGTTCTGCGAGGGCAAGGGCCCCTTCCGCTGGGCGGCCCTCTCGGGCGACCCGGCCGACATCGCCAAGACCGACAAGGCGATCCTCGACCTGTTCCCCCAGAACGAGTCCCTCGCCCGCTGGATCAAGATGGCAGGCGAGCGGGTCCACTTCCAGGGCCTGCCCGCCCGTATCTGCTGGCTCGGCTACGGCGAGCGGGACAAGGCCGGCGAGCGGTTCAACGACATGGTGGCCAGCGGCGAGCTGGCGGCGCCGCTGGCCATCGGCCGCGACCACCTGGACTGCGGCTCCGTCGCCTCCCCGTACCGCGAGACCGAGGCCATGCTCGACGGCTCCGACGCGATCGCCGACTGGCCGCTGCTGAACGCCATGGTCAATGTGGCCTCCGGTGCCTCCTGGGTCTCCATCCACCACGGCGGCGGCGTCGGCATGGGCCGCTCCATCCACGCCGGCCAGGTCACGGTGGCCGACGGCACGAAGCTGGGCGGCGAGAAGATCCGCCGCGTGCTGACCAACGACCCCGGGATGGGCGTCATCCGGCACGTGGACGCCGGCTACGACATCGCGGAGTCGGTCGCGGGCGAGCGGGGTGTGCGGGTGCCCATGCGCGAGGGTGACGACGCGTGACCCTTCCGGGAGATGAGCAGGGCGGCAACCGTCCGGCGGGGGCCGAGGTCTCGTCGCCGGGCGCGGGTCCGGCTGTGCCCACCCGTTCCGCCCTGCGGAACGACTGCCCACAGCCTGTACGGACTGACGGGCCACAGCCCGGCGCCGCAGCCGGTTCGGGTGGCGGCTCCTTCCACTCCATGTGGGACGAGCTGCTCCCCATCGGGCGGCACCCCGACTCCAAGGGCTACCGCCGCTACGCCTGGACCGGCGCCGACAGCGAATGCCGGGCCTGGTTCAAGGAACAGGCCCAGCAGCGCGGGTTGAGCTACGAGGTCGACCGGAACGGCAACCAGTGGGCCTGGCTCGGGGATCCGGGTGCCGGGGACGCCGTCGTCACCGGGTCGCATCTCGACTCCGTGCCGGACGGCGGGGCCTTCGACGGGCCGCTCGGGGTCGTGTCCTCCTTCGCCGCGCTCGATGAACTCCGGGCGCGGGAGGCCGCGTTCACCAAACCGCTCGCCATCGTCAACTTCGGTGACGAGGAGGGCGCACGGTTCGGGCTCGCCTGTGTCGGGTCGCGGCTGACCGCCGGGCAGCTCACCGTCGAGCAGGCGCACCGGCTGACCGACGGGGACGGGATCAGCCTGCCCCGGGCCATGGAGGCCGCCGGGTACGACCCCGAGGCCATCGGGGCCGACCCCGAGCGGCTCGCCCGTATCGGGGCCTTCGTCGAGCTGCACGTCGAGCAGGGCCGGGCGCTGGACCTCTCCGGCGACCGGGTCGGCATCGCGAGCGCCATCTGGCCGCACGGGCGCTGGCGGTTCGACTTCCGGGGCGAGGCCAACCACGCCGGCACCACCCGGCTCGTGGACCGGCGCGACCCGATGCTGTCCTATGCCGAGACCGTGCTCGCCGCCCGCCGCGAGGCCGAACTCGCCGGTGCCGTCGCCACCTTCGGCAAGATCTCCGTCGAGCCCAACGGCGTCAACGCCATCCCCTCCCTGGTGCGCGGCTGGCTCGACTCCCGGGCCGAGGACCAGGCCACCCTCGACATCGTCGTGGGCGGCATCGAGAGGGCCGCCCACGAGTACGCCGAGGCGCACGGCATCGCCCTCGACGTCGTCCGGGAGTCCTTCACGCCCGTCGTCGAGTTCGACCACGCCCTGCGCGACGAACTCGCCCGCATCCTCGGCAAGTACGGGGACAGGGGGGACCGCGGCATCACGGTCCCCGTCCTGGGTACCGGAGCCGGACACGACGCCGGAATCCTCTCCGGCAGCATCCCGACCGCCATGCTGTTCGTGCGCAACCCCACGGGCGTCTCGCACTCCCCGGCCGAGTCCGCCGCCGAGGACGACTGCGTGGCCGGGGTGCTCGCCCTCGCCGACGTACTGGAAGGACTGGCCTGCACGTGACGCCGACCCGGCAGACGCAGACGTACTGGCTGGAGCACGCCTGGCTCGACACCCACGTCGAGCCGGGAGTCGCCGTCACCGTGTCCATCAGCGGCTCCGCCGCGGGCGCGGACGGCCGGATCACGGCCGTCCGCACGGACGTGCCCACCCCGCCCCCCGGCGCCGAGATCCTGCGCGGCCTGACCCTCCCGGGTCTCGCCAACGCCCACTCGCACGCCTTCCACCGCGCCCTGCGCGGCACCGTCCAGGTCGGCTCCGGCACCTTCTGGACCTGGCGCGAGGTCATGTACTCCTTCGCCGACCAGCTGACCCCGGAGAGCTACCACGCGCTCGCGCGTGCCGTGTACGCCGAGATGGCCCTGGCCGGCATCACGAGTGTCGGCGAGTTCCACTATGTGCACCACGCCCCCGGCGGCACCCCCTACGCCGACCCCAACGCCATGGGCGAGGCCCTCATCGCGGCCGCCGCCGACGCCGGCATCCGCATCACCCTCCTCGACACCGCCTATCTCTCCGCCGGCATCCTGAACAAGCACAGTGGACAGGCGCCCAACACCCACCAGCAGCGGTTCTCCGACGGCAGCGCGGAGGCCTGGGCCGAACGCTCTTCACTTCTCAAGGAACGGGATCACGCACGGATCGGGGCTGCGATCCACTCCGTACGGGCCGTGCCCGCCGCCCAGTTGGCGACCGTGGCGCGCTGGGCCGAGGAGCGGCGGGCCCCACTCCACGTCCATCTGTCCGAGCAGACCGCCGAGAACGACGCCTGCCAGGCCGCCCACGGGTGCACGCCCACCCGCCTGCTCGCCGACCACGGCGTCCTCGGACCGCGCACCACCGGTGTCCACAACACCCACCTCACGGACGAGGACATCGCCCTGCTCGGTGACAGCGGCACCGGCACCTGCATGTGCCCCACCACCGAGCGGGACCTCGCCGACGGCATCGGACCGGCCCCCGCCCTCCAGGCCGCCGGCTCCCCGCTCTCCCTCGGCTCCGACAGCCACGCCGTCATCGACCTGTTCGAAGAGGCACGCGCGATGGAACTCGACGAGCGGCTGCGTACCCGCACGCGGGGTCACTGGACCGCGGCGGCTCTGCTGCGTGCCGCCTCCGCCGACGGTCACGCGGCCCTCGGCTGGGACGAGGCGGGCGCCATCGAGGCCGGAGCCCTCGCCGACCTCACGACGATCGCGCTCGACTCGGTCAGGACAGCGGGCCCGCTGCCCCGGCTCGGCGCCGAGACGGCCGTATTCGCGGCGACAGCGGCGGACGTACGGCACACGATCGTGGGCGGACGGCATGTTGTGCGCGACGGCGCCCACACCCTCGTACCGGATGTGCCGCAGGCGCTGGCAGCGGCCGTGGAAGCACTGCGCGGCTGACACCGGCCATCGGCCCACCCACCGGACCGCCCCCCACCGAAGCCCAAGAGGACATGATGAGCAGCACTGTCATCACCAACATCGCCACGCTGGTCACCAACGACCCCTCCCTGGAATGGGGGTCCCCCCGCTCGAGTAAATTCGAGAGCGGGGGAGGCTCTCCCCTCGGTCTGATCCAGGACGCGGCCGTCGTCATCGACGGCGACCGCATCGCGTGGACCGGTGAATCAAGCAAAGCACCCGCCACTGACAACCGGGTCGACGCCGGTGGCCGGGCGGTCCTGCCGGGCTTCGTCGACTCCCACTCCCACCTGGTCTTCGCGGGCGACCGGACGGCGGAGTTCAACGCCCGTATGTCCGGCCGCTCGTACACGGCGGGCGGCATCCGCACCACGGTCGCCGCCACCCGCGCCGCGTCCGACGAGGCGCTGGAGGCCAACCTCACCCGCCACCTCGCCGAGGCCCTGCGCCAGGGCACCACCACCTTCGAGACCAAGTCCGGCTACGGCCTCACCGTCGCCGACGAGTCCCGGGCGCTGCGCATCGCCGCCGCCCACACCGACGAGGTGACGTACCTCGGCGCCCATATCGTCTCCCCCGACTACGCCGACGATCCCGCCGCCTACGTCGCCCTCGTCACCGGCGAGATGCTCGACGCCTGTGCGCCGTACGCCCGTTGGATCGACGTCTTCTGCGAGAAGGGCGCGTTCGACGGCGACCAGGCCCGTGCGATCCTCACCGCGGGCAAGGCCAGGGGCCTGCACCCCCGCGTCCACGCCAACCAGCTCTCCTTCGGCCCCGGCGTGCGGCTGGCGGTCGAACTCGACGCCGCCAGCGCCGACCACTGCACCCATCTCACCGACGCGGACATCGACGCCCTGGCCAACAGCGACACCGTCGCCACCCTCCTCCCGGGCGCCGAGTTCTCCACCCGTGCCGAGTGGCCGGACGCCCGCCGCCTCCTGGACGCGGGCGTCACGGTCGCCCTCTCCACGGACTGCAACCCCGGCTCGTCCTTCACCTCCTCCGTCCCCTTCTGCATCGCTCTCGCGGTACGGGACATGCGGATGACTCCGGACGAGGCGGTGTGGTCGGCCACGGCGGGCGGGGCGGCAGCCCTGCGGCGCGAGGACATCGGCCGCCTGACTCCGGGCGCCTACGCGGACCTGATCGCCCTCGACGCGCCGAGCCATGTGCATCTGGCCTACCGGCCGGGCGTGCCGCTGGTCACCGACGTGTGGCGCCGGGGCATCCGCCAGGGCTGACCCGGAGACCCGGGTAACCGGGGGAGTCGTCGAGCAGGGGCGGGATCAGGAGGACGCCCCCGCCCGCCACCGCTGCGCTGCACCCCCGTTCAACGGCTGCAGCGCAACTCCCTCCCCACCCGCCGGAGTCACCCCCGTCTCGATGGCGATCGCCGGTCGGATCACGCCGTCGGAATCCACCGTGAACCTCAGGTTCTGTCCGTTGCCGCCACTCACCGAGTCGCACTCCCAGATGCCGACGCCCTTGTCGACGTCGCCCCGGCTGTCCAGGCAGAAGTCCGAGTCGGCGTACGACTGCACGACCCCGCGTGCCGCGTCGACCCGCCAGCGCTGGGTGTCGGACGAGGTGCAGGGGGCCGTGACGACGTCCGTGCCCTTGGAGAGGGCGCCGTCGCGGATGTCGAGGCAGCGGCCCGTGGAGACGTTCACGATCTGGGCGTAGGTGCCGTTCGGGGCGTGGGCGGCGGGGGAGGGGCTGGGCTTCGCCGAAGTGGACGGGGCCGAACTCCTCGTGGGGGAGGGTGAGTCGGCGCTCGCGGAGGCGGAGGGGGTGGAGGAGACGGTGGCCGTCACCGTCACCTGCGGTGCGCTCGTGGGTGCGCCGCTCGCGCCCGCCGCCTGCCGGGAGGGGGAGGACGGTGAGTCGCCGGTCCGGGAGAGGAGGAGGACCAGCAGCGGTGTGAGGGCCACGGCCACGGCGAGCGAGGTCAGCAGCAGACGCCGGGAGAGCGGCCGAGTCGCCGCTCCCGCGAGGGGCCTGGACCTCCTGGCACCGGCGGCCGACATCCGCGTCGCCTTCGGATGCGTCTCGTCGCGTGCCGCGTAAGCCGTCCCCGCCCACGGCAGCAGGCCCTCGGCGAGGGCGTTGCGCGGGGAGTCGCGCAGGGCCGTCAACTCCTCGTAGGCCGCCGTGCAGTGGGCGCAGTGGACCATATGGGCGCGCAGGTCGGGGCTCTCGCGGGGGCTGTCGGGGCGTACCGACTCCTCGATGAGGCGGCCGAAGTTGCCGCACCGGGGGTCGTCGGAGGCGGCCAGGCGGGAGCGCAGGCAGGCGTGGGCCATGGTCTGGAGGGCGGAGGTGGTCTCGTGGGCGACGTCCTCGGGGGTGAGGCCGAGGAGGACGGCGGTGCGGTCGTGAGGTTCGCCGTCCACCACGCCGTACCAGATCAGGCCCTGCGCGCGGGTGGGCAGGGACTGGAAGGCGCCGAGCATGGGCGGGACCGGGCCCTCGGGGGCCGTCGCGCTCAGCACCAGCAGCAGCCCGGGGTCGAGGCCCGCGGCCCGCTCGTCGGAGGCCCAGGGCGTGGCCAACCGGGCGGTCAGCAACAGGAGTTCATGGCGCAGGGGGACAAGTGGCTCGGAGCCGCCCGCTATCTGACGGGCCGCCAGGGTGAAGGTCTGCGCGGCCAGTTGACGGGCCGCCGAGTCGCTCGCCGTGCACAGACGGGCGTAGGCGAGGACCGCGGGCTGGTGCCGGGCGCGGAGTTCCTGCAGGGCCGGATAGGCGGTGACGGTGCTGGTCCGCAACAACTCGACGAGCCGCACATCGGCCGCACCCGCGTGCATCCCACCCTCGGCAGCGGGGTTCCCAGGCCCGGGCCTGGAGCTCTCACCTCCGGTCGCGGGGTTCCCACCTCCGGTCCCGAGGTTCCAGCCTCCGCTTCCGACGGTCTCGCCTCCGGCCCCGGAGTTCGCGCCCCCGGCCCCCGAGATCCCGCCCCCGGAGTTCCATCCCCGGTCCCCAGCGATCTCGCCTCCAGTCCCGGGGCCGGCACCGCCGCCCCCGGGGCCCCAGCCCAAACCGCCGTCCCCGGAGTCCCACCCCCCGCCCGCGCCGATCCCGTCCCCGGCGATTCCTCCCCCGGTGATTCCGCCCCCGCTCTCGACGCCGTTGTCGGTCCGGTTGGCCCGAGCCATCGGCATCCGCCTCCTTGCGCCCTTGCCCGCCGGAGACCTGACCTACCGGTGGGTATGGGAGCCCATAGTGATGGAAGCGAACCTCTGGTGAAAGGGTTTCTGTGGGTAACCAGAACGGCCACTGTGACCGGCGTGGTCACAGTGGCCGCCTGAGGTGCTCGTATCCGTTCTGTACCGGTATCCGCGCTCGTATCGGTGAAAGAGCCTCCGGAGGAGCCGTCACTCCTCCAGCGTCAGCCCCTTGCGCAGCCGCACCAGTGTTCGCGACAGCAGCCGTGAGACATGCATCTGTGAGATGCCGAGCTCGTCGCCGATCTCCGACTGGGTCATGCCCGCGACGAAGCGCAGGGAGAGGATCTTCCGGTCCCGCGGCGGGAGTTCGGCGATCAGCGGCTTGAGCGACTCGACGTACTCGATGCCCTCCAGGCCGTGGTCCTCGTACCCGATCCGGTCCGCGAGCGCGCCCTCGGAGTCGTCCTCCTCCGGCTGGGCGTCCAGCGAGGAGGCGGTGTACGCGTTCGACGCGGCCATGCCCTCGACGACCTCGTCCCTGGTGAGGCTCAGCCGCTCCGCGAGCTCCGCGACCGTCGGCGCCCGGTCCAGCTTCTGGGCCAGTTCGTCACCGGCCTTGGCCAGGTCCAGCCGCAGCTCCTGCAGCCGGCGCGGTACGCGCACGGACCACGAGGTGTCACGGAAGAAGCGCTTGATCTCGCCGACGATGGTCGGCATCGCGAAGGTGGGGAACTCGACGCCCCGGGAGAGCTCGAACCGGTCGATCGCCTTGATCAGGCCTATCGTGCCGACCTGGATGATGTCCTCCATCGGCTCGCTGCGCGAGCGGAAGCGGGAGGCGGCGAACTTGACCAGCGCCAGGTTGAGCTCGACGAGGGTGTTGCGGACGTACGAGTACTCGTGCGTGCCTTCCTCCAGCGACTCCAGCCGCTCGAAGAGGGTCTTGGACAGCGCTCGTGCGTCGACCGGGCCCACCTCGTCGTACGGGGGGATCTCCGGAAGCCCGGCGAGGGCGTCGGTGCCGTCGCTCTCGAAGCTTTCGTTGCTCTCGATGGGATCCAGATGTTCCGGAGGGGGTGTCGACGTCGCCTGCTGGGTACGCGGTGCGGGTGCGTCGAGCCGGGGTGACATGATGTCCTCCATCGTTCTCGGCATTGGGCTGCCGAAGCCATGCGTGCACTGCGGTGTGCGGCGCCTCCAAAGCCGGCCGTGTCGGTTACGTATCTCTACTAGCCCTACCCGCTTTCCCATCGCCGCCGCAAGTGCTCTACGTGGGGATATGCCCGTTTCCGGGCGGTTGTTCGGGTGTCGGAGAGTGTGAGGAAGGCGTAGTGTTCGAGGGCGTACGTCAGCAGCCACGACGTCGGGAGAGAGAGGCGGCATGGACCGCGGGACGGTCGGCAGCGCACAGTCTGGCCGGCTTCTGGTGGAGGTCAGGGAAGAGGGCTCCAGCGCAGTCGTGACCCCGGCGGGTGAGCTGGATCACCACACCGCCGATCTGCTGCGCGAGCCGCTCGAGGACTGCCTCGCCAAGGGATTCAAGCGGCTGGTCGTGGACTGCGCACGACTGGAGTTCTGCGACTCCACGGGGCTGAACGTGCTCCTGGGTGCCCGGCTGAAGGCCGAGGCCGCCGGCGGCGGGGTCACGCTCGCCGGGATGCTTCCGGTGGTGGCGCGGGTCTTCGAGATCACCGGGGCGGAGGCGGTCTTCACCGTCCAGGACACGCTCGAGGCGGCTCTGGCCGACGAAGCCGGCTGAGCCCGGCAGGGCGGGCCGCACTCTGTGTCCCGCCCCGCCGACCCCTGTGTGACCGGCACTTTCCTGGCGTCACGCCTTCCGTGCCGAAACAGGGGGTGTTCTGCCGGTTCGGTCGGGCAGGAGACCTCCTGAACATGTCGGCAGGCAACTGGCGGATCTACCGCCGAAACACGTACAGACTCTTGAATCGTGAACCGGTGAATCGGTGAGGTGAAGCGCTGATGAGCATCACCCGGCCTTACCCGCCGGGCGACCGCGGCCCGGAGCCCAGCGGCGCTTCCGGGACGTCCGAGGGGGGCCCACCCGCAGGCGGGGCGTCCGAAGGGGACGCCGCGTCGTCGGGTCGGTCCGTGTCGTCAGGGGGGCGGCAGGCCCGCAGGCTGGACTTCGACGGGGCGACCGGCGTGGTCCCGCTCGCCCGCGACTTCACCCGCCAGGCGCTGTACGCGTGGGGCTGGCTGCCCGCCGCCACGGCCGACCAGCGGGCCGCCGCCGAGGACGTCCTGCTCGTCGTCTCCGAGCTGGTCACCAACGCCTGTCTGCACGCCGAGGGCCCCAGCGAGCTGTGGATCGCCCTCGACAACAAGGTGATCCGCCTGGAGGTCTCCGACCGCGGCACCGGCCAGCCGGCCCCGCGCACCCCGCACCGCGCGGGCCGTCCCGGCGGCCACGGCATGTTCATCGTGCAGCGCCTGTGTCTGGACTGGGGGGTCGTACGGACGCCGGGGGTGGCCGGCAAGACGGTCTGGGCGGAGCTGGGCGCACCGGCGTAATTCGGTTTCGCCGCGCCGAGGCCCTGCCCTACCCTCGTCCGCAACGCGCTGACGGAGACAAGTAACCGGGCCCGCGGGCCCCGGTGAATCCACTCCCGAGTGCGGGGAGGAAATGCCCCGCCGGCCGGCCCCCGTCACCGGGCCAGAATGAGACCGTCGTACGGTCGTGATGCGCACGTACGACGGTGAAGGCGTGGTGGCACCGCGAGCACCCTCTCGCCCACGCCCCGAGGGACCCACCCCGGGGCGGCGTGCCGCTCCGGCAGCACCGGACGGAGCGCGCACCATGCTCGACGTCACCCTCATCCGAAACCGTCCCGACCACGTTCGCGACGCCCTCGCCAAACGCGCCGTCGACGCCGACATCCCCGCCTTCCTCGCCCTGGACACCGCCTTCCGCGAGGCCCGCACCGCCGTGGAGCGGCTGCGCGGCGGGCGGCGGCGGATCTCGGCGGACATCGCCGTACGGCGCCGCGCCGGGGATCCGGCCGAGGAACTCCGGGCCGAGGCCGGGGCCCTGGCCGACCGGCTCGCCGAGGCGGAGGCGCGGCTGGCCGAACTCGGGGGGAAACACCAGGAGTTCCTCGACGCCCTGCCCAACCTTCCGGACGACGACGTGGTCGCCGGCGGCAAGGAGAACAACGAAGTCGTACGGGCCGTCGGAGAGCCGCCCGAGTTCGCCTTCCGCCCCAAGGACCACGTGACCCTCGCCCAGGACCTCGGCCTGGTCGACCACCGACGCGGCACCGCCCTCGCCGGCAACGGCTACTGGATCTACCGCGGTGAGGGCGCCGCCCTGGAGTGGGCGCTGCTCAACCACTTCCTCGACGCGCACCGCCGGGCCGGTTACGAGTTCGTTCTCCCGCCGCACCTGCTGACGTACGAAGCGGGCTATACGGCGGGCCAGTTCCCGAAGTTCGCCGACGAGGTCTTCCGCACGGACGACGAGCACTTCCTCCTCCCCACCGCCGAGACCGCCCTGGTCAACCTGCATCGCGGCGAGACCCTCGACGAGTGCGAGCTGCCGCTCAAGTACGTGGCCTACACGCCCTGTTACCGCAAGGAGAGCGGCGGTTACCGGACGGCGGAGCGGGGCACCCTGCGCGGTCACCAGTTCAACAAGGTCGAGCTGTTCCAGTTCGCCCGGCCGGCGGACTCGGCGGCCGCCCAGCTCGAACTGCTGGCCCGCGCGGAGGACTTGGTCGCCGGGCTCGGCCTGCACTACCAGGTCACCCGACTCGCCGCCGAGGACACCAGCCCCGCCCAGGCCAAGACCTATGACGTGGAGGTCTGGCTGCCCAGCCTCGGCGCCTGTACCGAGGTCAGCTCGGTCTCGAACGCGCGTGAGTACCAGGCCCGGCGCGGCGGCATCCGTTACCGGCCGCAGGGCGGCGGAAAGCCCGCGTACGTCCACACGCTCAACGCCTCGGGCCTCGCCACCAGCCGCCTGCTCCCCGCGATCCTGGAGCAGCACCAGCGGGCCGACGGGACGGTGGTCGTGCCCGAGGTGCTGCGGCGCTGGGGGCTGCCGGAGGTGCTGGGCACGCCCCGACCCTGAGTTACCGAGGGTCACCCTCTCCACTCGAACCCCCTTCCGTGCGCGCCGGATCCCCACAACTCCGGCGCGCACCGTCTCTTCCCTCCTCAAGACCCCGGGCGTACCTTGACGGCCGAATCTGATGTGCCGTCAGGAAACGGCGCAGGGAAACAACGCAGGGAAACGAGTACAGGGAAACGAGTCAGGAACGAGTCAAGGGAGCGGAACGTGTCGTACCGGAATCGAACCGCCGCGCTCGCGTCCGTCGCGGCCCTGGCCGGCTCGGCGGTGCTGCTCGCCGCCCCCGCGGCCGAGGCCAAGGTCGTCGACGTCAACTACCAGTGCAAGACGCCGATCGGCAACAAGAGCGCCGTCTCGCCGATCGACATCAAGGGCGTCAAGAGCGGCAGCGGATACAAGATCACCATGTCCTGGCAGAAGGGCGTCTCGTCCAGCCCGGTGGAACTGGGCAAGGGCGCGATGAACCCGAGCGCCACCATCAAGCTGGGCGGCGCGGACAGCGGGACCATGAACGTCTCCGGCCCCGCCAACCAGGCGGCGATCCCCGCCAACACCCCCATCAAGATCAACGACTTGACGGGCACGTACACCCCGAAGAAGACGGGCAGCGTCACCTTCACGCCGGGCATCCTCACCATCAAGGCCCTCGGTACGACGACCACCTGCACACCGTCCAACAGCCCGGGCCCGGCGCTCACTCTGGCCGTCACGGCGAGCGGCGGCTCCTCGGGAGGCACCCAGAGCGGCACCACCGGGTCCGATGGCGGCTCCCTCCCGCAGACCGGCCCCGACGACTCCGCGATCGCCCTGGGCACCCTCGGCGGCACGGTGCTCCTCGCCGGAGCGGCGGGCGCGCTGTGGATCACGCGGAGGAACCAGACGGCCCGCGTACGGCGCTGACCGAGCCCGCCCCTCGCCGCCGACGCACCCCGCACGCCGCTGGAGCCGCCCCGATGCCGTCCCCCGTTCGTGTCCTGGCCGTCCTGGGCCTGCCTCTCCTGGCCCTGCTGGCCACCGCTCCCGCCGCGAGCGCGGCCGGTGGCTGGTCCGTCGCGCCCTCGGGTGGCGGACGCCCCTCCTTCTACGCCGAGGGGGCGCCCGGGGCGGTGCTGCAGGACACGGTGTCGGTGACCAACCGGGGTGGGCGGGCGGTGACCGTGCGGCTGAGCGGCAGTGGGGTGGCCATCGCCTTCGCCGAGAGCCGGGTGAAGGTGCCCGCCCGTACCCGTGCCGACGTCCCGTTCACCGTGCGCGCGCCGAGCGACCGGACCGGTGCGATCGTGGTCCGCGACCAGGACGGCCGTCGGGCCACGGTTCCGGTCCGTCTGCGGGTGGGCGGAGCGGCGCTGTCCGCGCTGACCGTCGAGCACGTCCTGGTGCACGGCGACCGCATCACCTACGACCTGGTCAACCGAGGGACGACCACGCTCGTGCCGACCCTCGCCGTGCACGCCGACGGCCTCTTCGGCCCGGTCCTGGACCGCGTCCCGCGCACCCTGCCGGTCCGTCTGGCGCCGGGCCGCCGCCTCCGGCTCACCGAGCCCTGGCACGACCACCCCGCCCTGGACGCGGTCGACGTCCGGCTGACGGTGACCGCGGCGGGCGGGGCGAAGGACTCGGCCGGGGCGTCCGCGCGATTCGTGCCGTGGGGTGCGGTGGCGGGCGTCGCGGGGACCGTCGCGGCCGGGGGCGCGCTGCTTCTCGTACGACATCGCAGGCGTCGTACGCCCGACGGCGAATCGCCCGAACCCCCGCGCACGGACGTCGAGTTGACGGGAGCGGTGACGTGAACGGCAAGCTGCGGACCACGGCGGTGCTGGCCGTGCTGGCGCTGCTCCTGTTGCCCCTGACGGCCGGGACGGCGACGGCTGCCGGGCCCTCGGTCAAGGTCTCCAAGTCCCAGGCCGGCACCGGCGGTTCGGTTGTCGTCAGTGGCAGTGGCTGGCGTGCGCACGCGCTGGTGATGCTGCTGATCTGCGGACAGGCCACGCCCTCGCGGGGCGTGATCGGCGGCACCAACTCCTGTGCCAACGGCGACGGTCGGGCCGTCACCACCGACGCCAAGGGCACCTTCAGCAAGAAGCTGCCGGTCTCCGAGCCGCCGGTGCCGTGTCCGTGCGTGGTGCACGTGGCGACGGTGGAGGGCGCGAAGGCGCAGGCGGACGCGGTGTTCCAGGTGGCCGGACACGCGGTGGAGCCGCTGCCCGCGGAGCCCACCGGCGGGCAGCTGTCCATGCTCACCGACACCCGGCTCTCCGGCTCCAGCGGCCTGCTCACCTGGTTCGGCGCCCCGCCGTCGCGCACCCTCGTCTTCACCGTCGGCAACGCCGGCACCTCCCCGATCAAGAACCCGGTCTTCCAGGTCGGCACCTCCCACGGCGTGTTCGCCCCGCAGTGGGAGGACCAGGAGTGGCGCGGCACGCTCGCCCCCGGCAGGAAGGCGCAGATCAAGCTGCCCATCGAGCTCGGCGCGGGCGCGCACGGCGACTACACCGTGTCGCTGAAGTACGGCGGGAAGGTGCTCGCCGAGCAGCCCTGGGGTGTGGGCCGGCCCTGGGGCGTGACCCTGTTCTGGATCCTGGTCTGTGTCGTCGTACCGGCCGCGGTGTTCCGTGCCGGAATGGCGATCGTGGACCGGATACGGCCCCGCAAGGCGGGCGGCCTGCGCCATCGCGGCCTGCGGCTGCCCGAACTCGCCCTGCGTCTGCCGAAGTTCGGCGACCGGAAACCGGGTGCCCATGCCGCACCCCCCTCCACCGCGACCCTGCCGTGGTTCACCCCGGACGCCGATCCGGGCACGGCCGGTCGGCTCTCCGCACCGCACGACGACAGCCCGACGAGTCCCACGACTCCCACCAGGAAGGGAATCACGTGAGAAAGCGAAGGAGAGTCACACCGGCCGGCAGCGGGAGGCTCGGCGCGGCGGGGGCCGCGCTGGTGCTCGGCGGTGCGGGGGCCCTGCTGGGGCTGACCGCGGGGACCGCACAGGCGGCGGAGGTGTCGTTCGCGACGCACTGTGTGCCGCCCGCGGGCATCACCCCCGTCGACGGCACCACGAAGGTCGAGATCACCGCGCCGGCCACGGCGAAGGTGGGCGACACGGTGGACGTCGTGTGGAAGTTCGTCCAGGCCGCCTCCAAGAACCCGGACATCATCGACCTGCCCGCCAACTCGGTCCAGCCGTCCGGGGTGTTGAAGGCGGCGGGCGCGCAGACCGCCGACATCGCGATGCAGGGCCCGCGGGAGAACCCGGCCATCCCCAAGGGCGGCGACATGGTGCTGTCCGACATGAAGGGCAGCCTGAAGCTGACGACGGTGGGCGAGGTGACCCTGACGCCGGATGCCTACACCGTCAACGCCATGTCGACGGACACCAAGTGCACGCCGACGGAGACGGTGCAGAAGGCGGCGACGATCGAGGTGGCGGCGGGAGACGGGACCTCGTCGCCGTCCACGACCCCCACGGACACGGCGACCCCGACCGATTCGGCCTCCGCGACGCCGACCGAGAGTGCCTCGGAGACCGCGAGCGCCAGTCCGTCGGCGACCGACTCCGGCCAGACCTCCTTCACCGGCAAGGAAGTCGAGATCCCCTACACCTGCCAGTCACCCATCGGCGAGAAGAAGGCGACCTCCCCGATCCAGATCAACGCCAAGAAGGACGGGGGCAGTTACGACCTCACCGTGCAGTTCAAGAAGTCGGTGATGGACAGCCCCGCCGACATTCCCAAGGACTCGGTGAAGCCCTCGATGGAGGTCGTCCTGGGCGGCGCCGACAAGGGCACGGTGCACGTCGAGGGCCCCACCAACTCCTCGGCGATCAAATCGGGCGACCCGATAGAGATCCCCGACCTCACCGGCACCTACAAGCCGGGCGCGGACGGCAGCTCGACCCTCTCCCCGGGCGTCCTCACCATCTCCGCCCTCGGCACGACGACCACCTGCAAGCCGGACAAGACGGCGGTCTCCCTGACCCTGGACACCACGGCCCAGGAGGGCGGCGCGAGCGGCGGTTCATCGACATCGGGCGGTACGTCCTCGTCGTCGAGCGGCGGCCTGGCGGCAACGGGTTCGGACGACCACGGCGCACTGAAGGCACTGGGCCTGGTGGCGGGCACGGCGGTGCTGCTGGGCGCGGCGGTCTTCACGTTCATGCCGGGACGTCGTACGAGGTAATGGTGAAGGGCCACCCCCTCTCTGAAGACGGGGTGGCCCTCCGTGGAGTTCGGGAGCGTCAGTGAACGTCTCCCATGAGCTCCTTCACCTTGTTCCGGTACATCCACACAGCCGCACCGGCGATCACCGCCAGCACCGCCTGCAGTGCCACGATCCCGGTCTTGTTCAGATCGACCCCGGCGATGGCCAGCAGCCCGGTCGTCGCGTCACCCGCGGTGACCGCGAGGAACCACACGCCCATCATCTGCGAGGCGTACTTGGCGGGCGCCATCTTCGTCGTGACCGACAGCCCCACCGGCGACAGCGTCAGCTCACCGACGGTCTGCACGAAGTAGATCCCGACCAGCCACATCGCGGCCGCCTTGTGACCGCCGTCGGCGATGCCCAGCGGCGCGAGGAAGAGGAAGAACGACGCGCCGATCATGACCAGGCCCATCGCGAACTTCACGGCCGTGCTCGGCTCCTTGCCCCGACGGGCCAGCGCCAGCCACGCCCAGGCGAAGAGCGGCGCGAACGCCATGATCATGACCGGGTTGACCGACTGGTACCAGGAGACCGGGAACTCCCAGCCGAGGATCGTGTTGTCCGCGGAGGAGTCGGCGAACAGCGAGACCGTGGAGCCGCCCTGGTCGTAGATCATCCAGAACACGGCCGCGGCCACGAAGAACCAGATGTACGCGGACATCTTCGACTGCTCGGCCCGGTTCAGTTCCTTGTCCCGCTTGATACGGGCGATGACCATCACCGGGATGACCAGACCGGCGATCGTGATCGGGACCAGCAGCCAGTTCAGGGTGTAGTGCCCAGAGAAGCCGACGACGGCGTAGAAGACGACGGCGACGGCGGCCCAGAAGGCCGACTTGCGCAGGGTCCTGGCCTTCTCCTCGGCGGACAGCGGGGTCGGGACGAGGTCCGACTTGCTGTCGAGGTGACGGCTGCCGAGCAGGAACTGGGCGAGCCCCAGCGCCATGCCGAGCGCGGCGAGCGCGAAGCCGAGGTGCCAGTTGACGTTCTCACCGATGGTGCCGATGACCAGGGGTGCGGCGAACGCGCCCAGGTTGATGCCGATGTAGAAGACCGTGAAGCCACCGTCGCGGCGCGGGTCGTCCGGGCCGTCGTAGAGGTGGCCGACCATCGTGGAGATGTTGGCCTTGAGCAGACCGGAGCCGATCGCGACGAGGCCGAGGCCCGCGTAGAAGGTGCCGGCGTTCGGCAGGGCCAGGGTGAGGTGGCCGAGCATGATGACCGCGCCGGCGACGGCGACGGTCTTGCGGGGGCCGAGGACCCGGTCCGCGAACCAGCCGCCCGGGAGGGCGAGCAGGTACACGAGCGACAGGTACACCGAGTAGATCGCGGTCGCGGTCGCCGCGCTCAGGTGCAGGCCGCCCGGGGCCACCAGGTACAGCGGGAGCAGGGCCTTCATGCCGTAGTAGGAGAAGCGCTCCCACATCTCGGTCATGAAGAGGGTGGCCAGTCCGCGAGGGTGGCCGAAGAAGGTCCTGTCGGAACCGGGGGTGCCCGGAGTCACCGAGTCCTTCGTCAGGCTGGACGCCATGGTCGATCCTTGCTGGTGGGGGTGTACCGCACACAAAAGAGACCTTCAGCGTCGATGTTCGCCAAAGGTCCCCGCAGTGCTACAGGCGTTGTTTTTTCACCATACGGCAGAGCAGTGCCGGAAAAGGAAGGACTTGAGACCTGAATCACAGGTGTCGAAGGAACCGTACACCCCCTTTCCAAGGTCTAAGCCAAGATCACACCGTAGATACACAGGTTCCTTTCCGCGCAGGCGAAGGTAAGAATCACTGGAGCCGATCACACCACAGCACGTGTCGGGAGCGGACTACCATCACCTCATGACCCGTGTACTGCTCGCCGAGGACGACGCGTCCATCTCGGAGCCGCTGGCCCGCGCTTTGCGCCGGGAAGGTTACGAGGTCGAGGTGCGCGAGGACGGCCCCACCGCACTCGACGCCGGAAACGCCGGCGGCATCGACCTGGTCGTGCTGGACCTCGGTCTGCCCGGTATGGACGGCCTCGAGGTCGCCCGCCGGCTGCGCGCCGAAGGCCACACCGTGCCGATCCTCATCCTGACCGCGCGCGCCGACGAGGTGGACACCGTCGTCGGTCTCGACGCGGGCGCCGACGACTACGTCACCAAGCCGTTCCGTCTCGCCGAACTGCTCGCCCGGGTGCGGGCGCTGCTGCGGCGCGGCGCCGCGGAGCCGGCCCAGCCGCCGGCCACGCACGGCGTGCGGATCGACGTGGAGTCGCACCGGGCGTGGATGGGCGAGGAGGAACTCCAGCTGACCGCCAAGGAGTTCGACCTGCTGCGGGTGCTGGTGCGGGACGCGGGGCGGGTGGTCACGCGGGACCAGCTCATGCGGGAGGTCTGGGACACGACGTGGTGGTCGTCGACCAAGACGCTCGACATGCATATCTCCTGGCTGCGGAAGAAGCTCGGTGACGATGCGGCGAATCCTCGGTACATCGCCACGGTGCGCGGTGTGGGTTTCCGGTTCGAGAAGAGTTAGTCGGCTACGCGCGTTGCGCCGTGGGGGCCGGGGTGAGTGCGCGGCTGCCGGTCGTCCTGGGCTGGTCGCGCCGTTCGCCGCGCCCCTTTGCGGCGTTGTAGGAACCGTTGCCCGGAGGGCCCCGTGCGTCGTCGTCTGATTCAGTCCACCCTTGCTGTCGTGCTGGTCGTGATCGCGGTCTTCGGCGTTTCACTTGTCATCGTCGAGACGCGGACCATCAGCGCCAGTGCCCAGGAGCGGGTGAGTTCCGAGGCGCAGCGGCTGGCGAGCATCGTGGACACTCGGCTCAGCGGGGCCGGGGCCGGGGCCGTCAGTGCGGGTGTGCTGAAGGGCCAGGTCACCGGCGAGAAGTACGCCGTGGTGCGGATTCCGGGACAGCCCGCCATCGAACTCGGCGCCAAGCCGGACGGCGAGGTCATCCGGGGGCATGCCGAGGGCGAGGAGGGCGAGTCGGTCGTCGTCGAGGAGCCCCGGTCGACCGTGAGCCGGGAGGTCGGGCGGACGCTGCTGGTCATCGGCCTCGTCGCGCTGCTCGCGGTCGTGGCCGCCGTACTCCTCGCGATCCGTCAGGCCAACCGGCTCGCCTCGCCGCTCACCGATCTGGCCGAGACGGCGGAACGGCTGGGGTCGGGCGACCCGCGGCCCCGCCACAAGCGGTACGGCGTCCCGGAGCTGGACCGGGTGGCCGACGTCCTGGACTCCTCGGCCGAGCGCATCGCCCGTATGCTCACCGCCGAGCGGCGGCTGGCCGCCGATGCCTCCCACCAGCTCCGTACGCCGCTCACGGCCCTCTCCATGCGGCTGGAGGAGATCACCCTCACCGACGATCCGGACACGGTGAAGGAGGAGGCCAACGTGGCGCTGACCCAGGTCGAGCGCCTCACGGACGTGGTGGAGCGGCTGCTGACCAACTCCCGCGACCCCCGGACCGGCAACGCCGTCTCCTTCGACCTCGACGAGGTCATCCAGCAGCAGCTGGCGGAGTGGCGGCCGGCGTACCGGGGCGTGGGGCGGGCGATCGTCAGCTCGGGCAAGCGCCATCTGCAGGCGGTCGGCACACCGGGCGCGGTGGCCCAGGTCCTGGCGGCCCTGATCGAGAACTCCCTCATGCACGGCGGCGGCACGGTGGCGCTCAGGACGCGGGTCACCGGTAACCAGGCGGTCGTCGAGGTGACGGACGAGGGGCCGGGCGTCCCGGCCGACCTGGGCGCGAGGATCTTCGAGCGTACGATCAGCGGCCGCAACTCGACGGGCATCGGCCTGGCGGTCGCCCGGGACCTGGCGGAGGCCGACGGCGGACGCCTGGAGATGCTCCAGACCCAGCCTCCGGTCTTCGGCCTGTTCCTCTCGCGCACACCCCCACTGAAGAGGCCCCAGCAGGAGGAGGAGCCGACGGTCCGGTGAGGGGCCGGGAGGTGGGCCTCAGCTCACTCCGCGTGCCTCAGCTGACCCGCTGCGTGGCCTTCGGCCGCTCCGGGTCGGCCTTCTCCAGGAAGGACTCGGCGCCGGCCACCGCCTCACGGGCGGGCAGGGTCTTGAAGACCCAGGTGCGGTAGGACCAGAACCGGAAGAGCGTGCCGAGTCCGATGCCGACGACCTTGAACACGTTCCGCTCGATCGAGCTGTCCCACCCGAAGCCGTAGATCGCGGCGTACAGAACGCCGTTCTCGATCACGAGCCCCACCGCGCTGAACGCCAGGAACAGCGTCAGCTCCTTGGTGCGGGCGCTCTTGTCGCGGTCGCGGTACGTGAAGTACCGGAAGCCCAGATAGTTGACGCCGATCGCCACGACCGTCGCGATGACGTTGGCACGCACCGCCTGCAGGCTGGTGAGATGCCACAGCAGGTTGGAGACGCCGAAGTTCACGATGGTGCCGAGCGCACCGACCGCGCCGAACTTGGCGATCTCGCGCCAGAGCCTTCGAAGCCCCGAGGAACTGTGTCCCATGGTTGTGAAGGCCCCCGTCCGGGTAGGTTTCGTCGTCGTTTTCGCCAACTCAATCATGCTAACCATCCCTCCTTCACAAACGCCTCCGGATGGGCTCACGCATAGGGAACAGGTTGGGAAGAGCATGGAAAGACAGGCGCGGATGAGGGAAAGGTCCGGGAAGAGCCGAGTAAGAGCACCCGGGAACGGCCGGAAATCGGTCGCCGCGGCGCGGCCGATACCCTAGGGGCGTGACGTTCCCCGTAGTCGGCATGGTCGGCGGAGGCCAGCTCGCTCGTATGACACACGAGGCAGGCATCCCGCTCGGCATCAGGTTCAAGCTCCTCAGTGACACCCCTCAGGACTCCGCGGCGCAGGTCGTCAGCGATGTCGTCGTAGGCGACTACCGCGACCTCGACACGCTGCGTGCGTTCGCGCAGGGCTGTGACGTGATCACCTTCGATCACGAACACGTCCCCACCGAGCACCTCAGGGCCCTGGAGGCGGACGGTATCCCCGTGCGCCCCGGCCCCGACGCGCTGGTGCACGCCCAGGACAAGGGCGTGATGCGCGCGAAGCTCGACGCGATCGGCATCCCGTGCCCCCGGCACCGGATCGTGAGCGACCCGGCGGACGTGGCCGCCTTCGCGGCGGAAGGCCTTCCCGAGGGCGCCGAGGGAGACGGCTTCCCGGTCGTCCTCAAGACCGTCCGCGGCGGCTACGACGGCAAGGGCGTGTGGGTCGTCGACTCCGTCGAGGAGGCCCAGGACCCCTTCCGCGCCGGCGTCCCCGTCCTCGCCGAGGAGAAGGTCGACTACGTCCGCGAGCTCGCCGCCGACGTCGTACGGTCGCCGCACGGCCAGGCGGTGGCCTACCCGGTCGTCGAGTCGCAGCAGGTCAACGGCGTCTGCGACACCGTGATCGCCCCCGCGCCCGACCTCGACGAGACCCTTGCCCTCAAGGCCGAGGAGATGGCCCTGACCATCGCCAAGGAACTCGGCGTCGTCGGCCACCTCGCCGTCGAGCTGTTCCAGACCCGCGACGGCCGCATCCTCGTCAACGAGCTGGCGATGCGCCCGCACAACTCGGGCCACTGGACCCAGGACGGCGCGATCACCTCCCAGTTCGCCAACCACGTCCGGGCGGTCCTCGACCTCCCGCTCGGCGACCCGCGCCCCCGCGCGAAGTGGACCGTCATGGTCAACGTCCTCGGCGGCGACTACCCGGACATGTACTCCGCGTACCTGCACTGCATGGCCCGCGACCCCCAGCTGAAGATCCACATGTACGGCAAGGACGTGAAGCCCGGCCGCAAGGTGGGCCACGTCAACACCTACGGCGACGACCTGGACGACGTCCTCGAGCGCGCACGTCACGCAGCCGGCTACCTGAGAGGCACGATCACCGAATGAGTACCGCTGCCGGCCCCGTCGTGGGCATCGTCATGGGGTCGGACTCCGACTGGCCCGTCATGGAGGCCGCCGCCCAGGCCCTCGACGAGTTCGAGATCGACTACGAGGTCGACGTCGTCTCCGCGCACCGCATGCCGCGCGAGATGATCGCGTACGGCGAGCAGGCGGCCGACCGGGGCCTGAAGGTGATCATCGCCGGCGCGGGCGGCGCCGCCCACCTCCCGGGCATGCTCGCTTCCGTCACCCCGCTGCCGGTGATCGGCGTCCCCGTCCCCCTGAAGTACCTCGACGGCATGGACTCCCTCCTGTCGATCGTGCAGATGCCGGCGGGTGTGCCGGTCGCGACCGTGTCCGTCGCGGGCGCCCGCAACGCCGGCCTCCTCGCGGCCCGCATCCTGGCCACCCAGGACGACGAGCTCCTCTCCCGCATGCGCGACTTCCAGCAGGAACTGAACGACCAGGCCACCGAGAAGGGCAAGCGCCTGCGCACCAAGGTCGAGGGCAACGGCGGCGGCTTCGGCTTCGGGAAGTGACACGGATGACCTCCCTGGGGGAAGCCCGGGAGCTCCTCGCCGAGTTCCCGGTCGTCGACGGTCACAACGACCTGCCGTGGGCGCTGCGCGAGCAGGTCCGCTACGACCTCGACGCGCGCGACATCGCCGTACACCAGAACGCGCATCTGCACACCGACATCCCGCGCCTGCGCGAGGGCGGGGTGGGCGCGCAGTACTGGTCGGTGTATGTGCGTTCCGATCTGCCCGACGCGGTGCCCGCGACGCTCGAACAGATCGACTGCGTACGGCAGTTGCTGGCGCGGTACCCGGCGGACCTGGCGCCCGCGCGCACCGCCGCCGACATGGAGTCGGCACGGCGGGACGGCCGTATCGCGTCGCTGATGGGTGCGGAGGGCGGCCACTCCATCGCCAACTCCCTCGGCACGCTGCGGGGGTTGTACGCGCTCGGCGTGCGCTACATGACGCTCACCCACAACGACAACATCGACTGGGCGGACTCGGCGACCGACAAGCCGAACGTCGGGGGACTCACCGCCTTCGGCCGTGAGGTCGTGCGGGAGATGAACCGGCTCGGCATGCTGGTCGACCTCTCGCACGTGGCGGCGACGACGATGCGGGACGCGCTGGACGCGACCTCCGCGCCGGTGATCTTCTCCCACTCGTCGAGCAGGGCCGTCTGCGACCATCCTCGCAACATCCCGGACGACGTCCTGGAGCGCCTGCCGGGCAACGGCGGCGTCGCGATGGTGACGTTCGTACCGAAGTTCGTGCTCCAGGCGGCGGTCGACTGGACGGCCGCGGCCGACGAGAACATGCGCGCCCACGGCCTGCACCACCTCGACACGACCCCCGAGGCGATGAAGGTCCACCGCGCCTTCGAGGAACGCACCCCGCGCCCCGTCGCCACGGTCGCGACGGTCGCCGACCACCTCGACCACATGCGCGAGGTCGCCGGTATCGACCACCTCGGCATCGGCGGCGACTACGACGGCACGGCCTTCACCCCCGACGGCCTCGGCGACGTCTCCGGCTACCCGAACCTGATCGCCGAACTCCTCGACCGCGGCTGGTCCCGGACCGACCTGGCCAAGCTGACCTGGCAGAACTCGGTACGGGTGCTGGGCGCGGCGGAGGACGTGGCCCGGGAGCTTCAGGCGACCCGCGCGCCGTCCAACGCGACGATCGAGTCACTGGACGGCTGACCGTCGAGGGCGGGGTGGTCGGTGCAGCCGTCCGCCCCGCCCACGTACATCAGGCACCGGGGTGCCGGGCCGGTCCGCGCGGATCCGCCGGTACCACTCCGCCTCCGGATCGGCGTGGACGCCGTTGACCGTGCTCGCCGGGGCGGCCCTGGACGGGCCGCCCGCGGTCACTGAACCGGCCGACCCCCGAACGCCCCACCCACCGCGAAGCCGTGCCCGCTCCGTGCGACCGTGACCGTACTGCTGATCTCGCCGCCGATCACGACGTACGGAGCCCGCCATGGCCGACCTCCAGGACGAACTGAACACGACGACGGAGGTCGGCGAGTTCGACGGCCTCCCGGATCCTTTCGAGGCCGAGCCCTACACGCCCGTCTCCGACCCGGACACCGCGCCCCTGGAACGGGCGCACGCCATCCTCGCCGCGCACCCCGTCGCCGACGGCTACAGCGGGCTGCCGTGGGCCCTGCGGCATCTGCCCTGGTACGACCTGGAGCTCGGCGAGAGTGCCGTGGACACCGATGTGCCGCGGATGCGGGAGGGGCATGTCGGGGCGTTGCTCTGGTCGTTGCATCTGCCCGAGGGGCTGGCGGGGGACCGGGCGGTGGGGGCGACCCTGGAGCAGCTGGACCTCGTGAAGACCGTCGTGCAGGCCCACCCCGAGGGGCTGCGGCTGACGTACGCCGCCGGGCAGGTCACCGACGCGTGCCACTGCGGGCGCGTGGCCGTGCTGCTCGGGCCCGCCGGTGCCGCCGCCCTCGGCGACTCCCTCGGCATCCTGCGCTCCCTGCACTCCCTCGGCCTGCGCGCCCTCACCCTCACCGGCGCCTCCTGGGCCAGCGAGGCCGGCCTCACCCGCTTCGGTGAGGAGGTGGTCCGCGAGATGAACCGGCTCGGCGTGCTCGCCGACCTCTCCGGCGCCTCCGCCGGCACGATCCGCCGCGCCTTCGCGGTGTCCAAGTCGCCGGTCCTGTTCACCCGCTCCGCCGCCCGCGCCCTGCGCCCCCACCCCGCCAACCTCCCCGACGACCTGCTCGCAGAGCTGGGTGCCGCCAAGGGCCTGTGCATGGTGCCGCTGACCGCCGAGCAGACCGGGCCTTCGGTGCGGGACGTCGCCGACCATCTCGACCATGTGCGTGAGGTGGCGGGGCCGGAGTGCGTGGGCCTTTCGGGTACGTACGACGCCGGCACCGCCCATCCCCAGGACCTCGCCGACGCCTCCTGCTACCCGCATCTGATCGCCGAGCTCCTGCACCGCGGCTGGAACGAACCCGACATCGCCCTGCTCACCTGGGGCAACGTCCAACGCGTCCTGCGCACCGCCGACTTCACGGCCCGCGCCGCCCGGCAGCGCCGCGCGCCGTCGACGGCGAAGATCGCCGACCTGGACGGCTAGCGACGGCGCTCTACGGGTGGTCGATCCGGCAGAGGCAGAACGGATGTCCCGCCGGGTCGGCGAACACCCGGAAGTCCTCCTCCACCGGGTCGGCCTCCCGCCTCAGCAGCCGGGCACCCAGCTCCAGCACCCTCTTCTCCGCCGCGTCGACCTCCTCCCAGGTGGACCCGGCGTCCAGATCGAGATGGAACTGCTGCGCGTTCCCGCCCTCGCGCGGCCACGCCGGGGGCTGGAAGCCCGGCTCCAGGTTGAAGGCCAGCCGTGGCACCCCGGGCGCCTCCAGGACCACCCAGTCCTCCTCCTGGACCTGGGGCGTGCCGCCCACGATCGCCGCGTAGAACCCGGCGAGCGCCCGTGGGTCCGGGCAGTCGATCACTACCGAACGGAAACGTGCCACAGCCACGGCGGGCCCTCCTGGTTCAGCAGGCGCAGAGACAGAACGGGTGCCCCGCCGGATCCGCGTACACACGCCAGCCGCGCGAGCGGTCCTCGGCGTCCAGCGGCTTCGCGCCCAGCGCCAGCACGCCCGCCTCCGCAGCGTCCAGGTTCTCCACGGTCAGGTCCAGGTGGAACTGCTGCGAGTGGTCGGGTGCGGGCCACCGCGGGGCCACGAAGTCAGGGGAGCCCTGGAAGGCCAGCGACGGTCCGCCGGGCACCTTCAGGTCCACCCAGTCCCCCTCTCCCTCGACGGTGCCGCCGAGCACCTCGGCGTAGAAACCGGCGAGCGCGCCCGGGTCGGGACAGTCCAGGACGACGACACCCAACGTGGCGAGAGCCATGACTCCTCCTGTGTTACCTGTAGATGAGGTCAACCAGTAACGGTTACTGCATGCTGCCGCACAGGAGGTAACGTCGCAAGCATGAGTGAGAGATCGGCCGCGCCGGGGAGCCTGGCTCTGGTCGAGTCCCTGGTGAACACCCTGGACATCGAGTCCGGCGCCGACGCGCTGGACACCGAGGACGGCCGGGCCCGCTTCGGGCTCACCGACGACGAGGTCCCGGACGCCCGCGAGCTGCGCGAGTCGCTGCGCGCGGCCCTGCTGGCCCACGCCGGCCACCGACCGCACCACGAGGTGACCCCGCTGGGCGAGCTGCTGGTGCGGGCGCCCCTGCTGCTGATGGTCGACGCGGCGGACGGCTCGGCCGCCCTCGCCCCCGCCGACGTACGGCCCCTGCACTCCCGTATCGCCGCCGCCGTGGCCGAGGCCCTGGTCGCCGGTACCTGGCAGCGGCTCAAGGCCTGCGAGGCCGACACCTGCCACTGGGCGTACTACGACCGCAGCCCGGCCGGACGCGGGCGCTGGTGCTCGATGCAGGTGTGCGGGGCGCGCGCCAAGATGCGCCGGTACCGAGCCAAGTAGTTCCCCGGCCGCCGCACAGGCTGGTGGTGCAGAATGCAACAAGACGCCGGTTCGGCCGACTGAGCCTCGGCCGAACCGGCGTCCCCCTTCAATCGTTCCGTCGCCTACGGGGCGCGCCCCTACGGCTCTCTCACGCTGTAGGGCGGCCCATCGCCCGGTACGTCCAGCCCGCCTTGCGCCACAGCGCCGGGTCCAGCGCGTTGCGCCCGTCGAGGATCACCCGGGCCGCCGTGACCTCGCCGAGCGCCGCCGGGTCCAGCTCGCGGAACTCCCGCCACTCGGTGAGGTGCAGGACGACATCGGCGCCCCGTACCGCCTCCAGCGCGGTGTCGGCGTAGCCGAGCGTGGGGAAGACCTTGCGGGCGTTGTCCATGCCCTTCGGGTCGTAGACGGTGACCTGGCCGCCCTGGAGGTGGATCTGCCCGGCGACGTTCAGCGCGGGGGAGTCCCGGACGTCGTCCGAGTCGGGCTTGAAGGTGGCGCCGAGCACCGCGACCCGCTTGCCGAGGAACGGCCCGCCGCCCAGTATCTGCCGGGCCAGCTCCACCATCTGCCCGCGCTGACGCATGTTGATCGAGTCGATCTCGCGCAGGAAGGTCAGCGCCTGGTCGGCGCCGAGCTCACCGGCCCGCGCCATGAACGCCCGGATGTCCTTGGGCAGGCAGCCGCCCCCGAACCCGATCCCGGCCCGCAGGAACTTCGTCCCGATCCGGTCGTCGTACCCGATCGCCTCGGCGAGCTTGGCGACATCGCCGCCGGAGGCCTCGCACATCTCGGCCATCGCGTTGATGAAGGAGATCTTGGTGGCGAGGAAGGAGTTCGCGGACGTCTTCACCAGCTCGGCGGTCGGGAAGTCGGTGACGACGAACGGCGTCCCCTCGGAGACAGGTGTGGCATACACCTCGCGCAGCAGCTTCTCGGCCCGCTCGCTGCGTACGCCGGCCACGATCCGGTCCGGGTGCAGGGTGTCGTCGACGGCGAACCCCTCGCGCAGGAACTCCGGGTTCCAGGCCAGCTCGGCGTCCTCGCCGGCGGGGGCGTTCTCGGCCAGGTAGCGGGCGAGCCGGTCGGCGGAACCCACCGGGACCGTCGACTTGCCGACGACCAGGGCGGGCCCGGTCAGATGCGGGGCGAGGGAGGCGAAGGCGGAGTCGACGTACGACATGTCGCAGGCGTACTCGCCGTGCTTCTGCGGGGTGTTGATGCACAGGAAGTGGACGTCGCCGAAGGCCCCGACCTCGGCGAAGTCCATGGTGAAGCGGAGCCGTCCGGTGGACCCCTCGATCCCGGCGACGTGCTTGCGCAGGAGCTCGTCGAGGCCGGGCTCGAACATCGGGGCCTCGCCCCGCCGAAGCTTCTCGATCTTCTCGGCCACCACGTCCAGAGCGAGCACCTCGAAGCCCAGCTCGGCCATGGCGGCGGCGTGGGTGGCGCCGAGGTAGCCGGTGCCGATCACGGTGATCTTGAGGCTCATGGATGCTCCAGACGGGTACGGAGTGCGCTGCGCTGCCCGAGCATATCCGGGGCGTACGGAGGGCCTTCGCGGGGCACTTTCCCGCTGTCGCCAAGCTCACGTACCCCTCCCGTGAGCCGCCCCTTAAAATTTGAGTTACTTAACGGTAATTAGCGTCGGTAATCGCAGCGTTTGTTGGAGCGTGAGAGACCTTGGCCGGATCGGCTGACTTCGACCTGTACCGCCCGTCCGAGGAGCACGACATGCTCCGTGACGCGATCCGTTCACTGGCCGAGGCGAAGATCGCGCCGTACGCCGCCGCGGTGGACGAGGAGGCCCGTTTCCCGCAGGAGGCCCTGGAGGCGCTGGTCGCGAACGACCTGGCGGCCGTCCATGTCCCCGAGGAGTACGGCGGCGGGGGCGCCGACGCGCTCGCCACGGTGATCGTGATCGAGGAGGTGGCGCGCGTCTGCGTCTCGTCCTCCCTGATCCCGGCCGTGAACAAGCTCGGCTCCCTGCCGGTGATCCTCTCGGGCTCCGAGGACCTGAAGAAGAAGTACCTGACCCCGCTCGCCAAGGGCGACGCGATGTTCTCGTACTGCCTCTCCGAGCCGGAGGCGGGCTCGGACGCGGCCGGCATGACGACGAAGGCGGTCCGCGACGGCGACCACTACGTCCTGAACGGCGTGAAGCGCTGGATCACCAACGCGGGCGTGAGCGAGTACTACACGGTGATGGCCGTCACCGACCCCAGCAAGCGCTCGAAGGGCATCTCGGCCTTCGTCGTCGAGAAGTCGGACGAGGGCGTCTCCTTCGGCGCCCCCGAGAAGAAGCTCGGCATCAAGGGTTCCCCGACCCGTGAGGTCTACTTCGACAGCGTCCGTATCCCGGCCGACCGCATGATCGGCGAGGAGGGCACCGGCTTCGCCACGGCGATGAAGACCCTCGACCACACCCGCATCACCATCGCCGCCCAGGCCCTCGGTGTCGCGCAGGGCGCCCTCGACTACGCCAAGGGCTACGTCCAGGAGCGCAAGCAGTTCGGCAAGCCGATCGCCGACTTCCAGGGCATCCAGTTCATGCTCGCCGACATGGCCATGAAGATCGCCGCCGCCCGCGCCCTCACCTACCAGGCCGCGGCCGCCTCGGAGCGCGGCGACAGCGACCTGACCTTCCAGGGCGCGGCCGCGAAGTGCTTCGCGTCGGACGTGGCGATGGAGGTCACGACGGACGCGGTGCAGCTGCTCGGCGGGTACGGCTACACCCGTGACTACCCGGTGGAGCGCATGATGCGCGACGCCAAGATCACCCAGATCTATGAGGGCACGAACCAGGTGCAGCGGATCGTGATGGCAAGGAACCTTCCGTAGCGGGTTGTGCGGTTCAGAAGCTGTTCCACGTACGACAACAGCCGCCGGCGTCGCGCCGGGGGCTGTTGTCGTACGTTCACCCCCCATGCGTTCACCCCCATTGAAGCGGTCTTCGGTGCCTGGGCGGGGTCGTCGGGCGGGTTCCGTCGTGAACCCCCTTGTACTGAAATGCGCATGACATCCTGGGTCGAGGGGGGCACCCATGGCACGCGGAGTGCGCACGGTTGTGTTGTCCGTACTGGTGCTGGTCACGGCGGCGTTGTCGCCGCAGGGGGCCTCGGCGGCGGCCGGGTCGCAGGACCCTGGGTCGGCGCGGGTGTGCCCGGCCCCGGAGTCCGGCCGCTTCTCCTGTCTCGCCCTGGTCCGGACGAGGCCGGCGGGGAAGGGCAAGGCGGCACGGGCGGCCGCCGACGACACGCCCTTCGGCTACGGTCCCGCCGATCTGCAGAGCGCCTACCAACTGCCCTCGGGCACGGCCGGAACGGGCCGGACGGTGGCGGTGGTCGACGCGTACGACAACCCCAACGCGGCCGACTCTCCCGGCCACCCACTCCAACCGCGACGCGTCCGCCGACTACCAGCGGCACAGCGTCGACCTGTCCGCGTACGCCGGGAGGACGGTGACGCTCGCCTTCACCGTGACGTCGAAGGATGCGGCGACCGACTTCGCGCTGGACGACATCACCCTGAGGGTGGGATAGGGCCCAGGCTCTCAGTCGTCCAGGCCCTCCGCCGCCCGCCTCTCCCGCAGTTCCACGATCGCCCGGCGGCGGGCCAGCCGGTGGGTGCGGCGGATCTGCGCCTCCTGGTAGCGGCGCCTGTCCTTCTCCGTCTCCGGGAGGACCGGCGGTACCCGGCGGGGCTTGCCGTCGGAGTCCACGGCCGCGAAGACCAGGTACGCGGAGCCGACCTGGGTGGGCGGGGTGGACTCGTTCCAGCGCTCGGCCAGGACCCGGACACCGACCTCCATGGAGGTGCGGCCGGTCCAGTTGACCTGCGCCTTCACATGCACCAGGTCGCCGACGCGGACCGGCTCCAGGAACGCCATCTCGTCCATGGACGCGGTGACCGCGGGCCCGCCGCTGTGCCGGCCGGCCACGGCGCCCGCCGCGTCGTCGACCAGCTTCATGATCACACCACCGTGCACGGTGCCCAGCAGGTTGGTGTCGTTGTGGGTCATGATGTGGCTGAGCGTGGTCCGGGACGCCGAGGTGGGCTTGCCGGGGATTTCGGCGGGGGCGGGGATTTCCCCGGTGTCGGAGATATCCGCGGTGTCCGATTCCGTGGCCGGGGCCTGGTCTGTCATGGCCTCCACCTTATGCCGAGGCGACATTCGCGGACTTTGTGTTGGGTTCGCAACAGCAGTGCCCTGATTTTCCTACGACCCTTGTAAAGGGCACAGCCGCTGCCTGCACACTGGGCCCCATGAATGATTGGCCCGAGGCATGGTCCGACGACAACCGCAACCGGTACGGACGCGGCAGCGCCAACGCACAGCCCGAGGGTGCGCGTGCGATGCGGCAGGTCCGCCGGCCCGCCTCGGGCGCGTACGGGGGCTCCGGCCCGTCCGCCCCGCCGTACGGCGGCGGGGTTCCCCAGCAGCCGTCGTACGCGGACGGCGGCCAGGGGTACGGCGGCTACGGCCACGACTCCGCGGCCGACGGCTACGACAGCGGCTACAACACCGGCCACGTCTACGGCGGCGGTGGCCCCGGCGGTTCCGGTGGCCCCGGTGAGGCCCGGCCGCGGCCGAACTGGCGGCGCCGTATCAAGTGGACGGCGATCGTGGTCGTGACCGGGCTGGTCGTGACGACCGTCGGCACGTACTTCTGGGCCGACGGCAAGCTGCACCGCGATGTCGACCTGTCCAAGGTCATCGACCGTCCGGCGTCCGGTGACGGCACGAACTACCTGATCGTCGGCTCCGACAGCCGCGCCGGGCTCTCCTCCGAACAGAAGAAGAAGCTGCACACGGGCTCGGCCGAGGGCAAGCGCACGGACTCGATGATGATCCTGCACGTCGGCGACAGCGGCGACACCCTGATCTCGCTGCCGCGCGACTCGAACGTGACCATCCCCTCGTACAAGGGGTCGACGTCCGGCAAGACCTACCCGGCCACGGGCCGGCAGACGAAGCTGAACGCCGCGTACGCGGAGGACGGCCCGACGCTCCTCGTGCGCACCGTCGAGGCCAACATGGGCCTGCACATCGACCACTACGTCGAGATCGGCTTCGCCGGTTTCGCGAACATCGTGGACGCGGTCGGCGGTGTGACGATCGACATCGACCAGGGCTTCAAGGACAAGTACTCGGGCGCGAACTTCAAGGCGGGCAAGCAGACGCTGAACGGCGAGCAGGCGCTGGCCTTCGTCCGTACCCGGCACGCCTTCGCGGCGAGCGACCTGCAACGCACCAAGAACCAGCAGAAGTTCCTCTCCGCGCTGGCGCACCAGGTGGCGACCCCGTCCACCGTCCTCAACCCCTTCAAGCTGTACCCGACGATGGGCGCGGGCCTGGACTCCCTCACCGTCGACAAGGACATGAGCCTGTGGGACCTGGCGTCCATGTTCTGGGCGATGAAGGGCGTCAGCGGCGGTGACGGCACCTCGATGAACATGCCGATCTCCGGCTCCGTCGGCGGCAACCTCGTCTGGGACAAGGCGAAGGTGAAGACGCTGGTGAACGAGCTCAACAACGACCAGAAGGTCACGGTGTCGAGTGACTGACGGCAACAACGGCAGACCGCCCTTCGGGGCGGTTCTGTGTGACGTCGACCATGTGATCCGGACCTTCGACTCCTCACGTCTGCAGGCGCTGGAGCGGGTCGCCGGGATCGCGGAGGGCACCACCGGGAAGGTGGCGTTCGCACCGGAGACGGTCACGCCCCTGGTGCTGGGCGAGATCACCTCGCAGGAGTGGGCGGAGGCGATCGCGGAGGGCCTCGCCGGGCTGGTGTCCGAGCCGCAGACGGCGTACGAACTGGCCCTGGCCCTGCTGGAGTCGCCCTTCCACGCGGACGACGAGGTGGTCTCCCTCCTCCGCCGCGCCCGCGTCCGTGTCCCGCTGGTCCTCGTGTCCAACGCGGCCCTGGAGCTGGAGTCCGACCTGGACTCCCTGGGGCTGAGCGACCTCGCCGACCACGTCGTCAACAGCGCACGGGTCGGCATCGCCAAGCCGGACCCGCGTATCTACCGATTGGCCGCGGAGCTGGCCGGAGTGGCTCCCGAGCGTTGCCTCTTCCTCGACGACAGCGAGGAGAACGTGGAGGCGGCGGCCGCGCTGGGGATGCGGGCGGTGTGCTTCCGGGAGGCGGCGGATCTGGAGCGGGCGCTGGAGCCGCTGTTCAGCTGACGGCTCCGGAGGCGAGCAACGCGGTGCAGGGCAGCACCAACCTCCCTGTCCCGTCCAGGAGTTCGGTGCCGAGACGCTCGTACTCCCGCCTGATCCGTACGACCGTCTCCGGACTCTGCGAGCCGACGACCCGCCCGACGTTGCCGATCCCGGCGGCGGCCCCGCTCCACCATTCGTCCACCCCGGCCCGGTGCTCCCAGCGGACCTCGCGGCACCGCACCTCCCGGAACCCGGCCTCGGCGAGCAGTCCCGCGAGCCCGTCCGCGGTCCGCTCGAAGTCCTCGCCGGGGTCGAGGCGCGGCAGATAGTCCGGCGCCACGGCCCCCGCGGCCTCGCAGGCCCGCCCCAGCAGCTCCATCCCGACGTTCGGCCCACCACCCCAGACGGTCACGGCGACCCGTCCGCCCGATCGCAGCACCCGCCGCGACTCGGCGAGCGCGGCGCGGGGCCGACCGACGTGGTTGAGCACGAAGTTGGCGAGTACGGCATCGAACTCGCCGCCGGGAAAAGGAAGTTCGGGCAGAACGGCGACGCTCGCATCGACCCCGTGCCCCCGAGCCACCCGCACCATGCCCTCGTCGGCGTCGACGCCCACCACCCGCGCCCCACGCTCCAGCGCCGCGAGGGCCACCGCCCCCGTCCCGGTCCCGACATCCAGGACCCGCGCCCCCACCGCCACTCCACCGGCGTCCAGCAACGCCCCCACCGGATGAGCACACAGCCGCGCGAAACTCCCCGCGTACGCCTCGGCCCGCCCGCCCCACATCTCCCGCTCGGCCGCGTCGAAGGCCTCCGTCGTGTCGATCACGGGGTCAGCCTGCCCCACCGCACGGCCGAGGGCACCCGCCGACGCGGGTGCCCTCGATCACGCTCGGGCGCTCGTCACATCGTCGCGCCCGCCATCGCCCGGCACATCTCCGCGCAGCGGCGACACGCCTCCGCGCAGCGCATCATCATCCGGTCGTCCGGCATGGACATACACGCCTCGGCGCACATGTCGCAGGCCTTGGCGCACATCGCGCACATCTCGGCGGACATGGGCGAGCGGCGCATCATCATGTCCGCGCACATGCGGGTCATCTCGGAGCAGTCCATGAGGGCGCGCATGATCTGCATCTGGGCCTGGCCGCCCATCTGCATGCAGGAGCTCATGGTCTCCTCGCACATGGTGTGGGCCGTCATGCAGGCCTCGACGCAGTCCTGCATCTCCTTGGACATGGCCGTCATGGGTCCGGTCTGGGTCATGGCTCCTCCTGGAGGGAACTCGAAGGGCCCGGGGCGGGCCCCGTGTGTCTCCCGTCCTACGCCCGCCCGGGACCCGGCGCCATCGGGCGGACGCCAACAATCCGCAACGTAAGCCACCGGAGTGCACCATTCTCGGCATTCCGTCAGGGCGATGCCGCAGGCCCATTGGGGTTACGGCTCCGCGTGGTCACGAACACACCACCTGGTCCCCGGTCACCACCGCGCTCTGCGTCTGCGGCGGCTCCTCGGCCCGTACCTTCCGCACGTCCCTGAAGTCCGCCCCCGCGATCACCTTCAGGGTCGGCCCCAGCCCCTTCACCGCCCGTAGCTCGCTCCCGGGCAGGGCGACCGCCAGGGACTTCGCGGAGCGGTCCCAGCGGGGGTCGTACTCGACGATCGTCCGTTTCACCGTGCGGTCGGTCGCGTTCGCCGGCAGGTGGGTCGTCTGGAAGCCCGTCCCCGCGAGCGCGGCGTCCACCCGCTTGCCGAGGCCGCCGGTGGCCGTGCCGTTCTCGACCTGGACGCGGATCTGCTTCGGGGGCACCTGGACGGTGACCGTCCTGGGGAGGGGTTTGCGGACGGTGAGGGGCTTGTCGTCGCTGAGGTTCCGGAAGAGGGCGTCGGCCTTGGCGGTGTCCCACTTCAGGGTCGAGCCGACACCCTTGACGGCGTAGCCCATCTGACCGATGGGGACCGTCGTGAACTCCGAGGACGAGGGCGAGAAGTCACGCATCGCCCGTCCCAGGTCGAGGAGTTCGTCCGTGCCGAAGCCCTTGTCCGCGCGGACCGAGCCCAGAACCGCGTGCGTCACGTCGCGGAACTTCATGGGGTTCAGGAGGATTCCGGAGGACGTGGCGCGCTCGACGAGCGCGGCCAGGAAGCGCTGCTGACGCTTCATCCGGCCGAGGTCGGAGGCGCCGTCGACATGGCGGGCGCGCACGTACTGGAGGGCCTGGCCGCCCATGAGGGTGTGGGTGCCGGCGGGGAGGTCCAGGCCGGTGTAGGTGTCCTTCAGGGGCTCCGTGGTGCAGATCTTGACGCCGCCGAGCACGTCCACCGTCTTCATGAAGCTGATGAAGTCGACCTCCAGATAGTGGTCGATCTTCACGTGGGTCATCTTCTCGACCGTGCGCACGGTGAGGTTCGGGCCGCCCTCCGCGTAGGCCGCGTTGATCTTGATCGGATGATCGGCCCTGCCGTCGGCGTTCGGCACCTCGGCGTACGAGTCGCGCGGCAGGCTCACCACGCTGGCCCGCTCCCGGTCCTCCGAGATGTGCACGATCATGATCGTGTCGGTGCAGTGGCAGGGGGCGCCGCCCAGGTGGAAGCGGTGACGTTCCTGCTCGGTGACCTGGTCACGGCCGTCCGTGCCGACCAGCAGGATGTTCATGCCGTGGCCGGCCCGGGGGCGGTTCTTCATGTCCTTGAAGGGGTCGACGCGGGCGATGTCCGCGTCGAGACCGGTGATCACCGCGTGCCCGATCCCGGCCGAGGCGAGGACGACCACGGAGAGCGTCGTCACCGCCCGCATCGCCCAGCGCGGTCTGCGGGGCTTGCGCACGGGCGGCCGCGGGCCGCCCCGCTGTTGCGGGGTGCGGGGCGGCCCGGAGCGGCGCTGCGGGCGGGCGGGGGCGGCGGACCGGGGCTGCGTGGGCAAGGGGAGGACACCTCCGGGCGACGGCCGTACGTGGGATCGTGAGCACCGTAGGTCCATACGATCTGTGGCCCGGTCCGCCGCCCCGGTCGGGCGCGGAGCTGTCCCCCGTTCGCGGTAACGTGAGCACCGATGAACGCCAATTCCGACGTGCAGCTCCCCGCCGTTTCTGTGATCATGCCCGTCCTCGACGAGGAGCGGCATCTGCGCGGAGCCGTCCAAGCGATCCTCGCGCAGGAGTACGCCGGCGAGCTGGAAGTCGTGATCGCCCTCGGTCCGTCCACGGACCGCACGGACGAGATCGCCGCCCAGCTCGTGGCAGAAACCGCGTCCGACCCGAGCAAGCGTGTGTACACCGTCCCGAACCCGACCGGCCGCACGCCCGCCGCCCTCAACGCCGCGATCAAGGCATCCCGACACCCGATCGTCGTCCGCGTCGACGGCCACGGCATGCTCTCGCCGAACTACATCGCCACCGCCGTACGGCTCCTGGAGGAGACCGGCGCGCAGAACGTCGGCGGCATCATGCACGCCGAGGGCGAGAACGACTGGGAGCACGCGGTCGCCGCCGCGATGACCTCGAAGATCGGGGTCGGCAACGCGTCCTTCCACACGGGAGGGGCCGCGGGCGAGGCCGAGACCGTCTACCTCGGCGTCTTCCGGCGCGAGGCCCTGGAGCGGCAGGGCGGCTACAACGAGGAGTTCATCCGCGCCCAGGACTGGGAGCTGAACTTCCGCATCCGGGAGGCCGGCGGGCTGATCTGGTTCTCGCCGGAGCTGCGGGTGTCGTACCGGCCGCGGCCGAGCGTCAGGGCGCTGGCCAAGCAGTACAAGGACTACGGCCGCTGGCGGCACGTCGTCGCCCGCTACCACGAGGGCTCCATCAACCTGCGCTACCTCGCCCCGCCGACGGCGGTGCTGGCCATCGCGGCGGGCATCGTGATCGGCGCTCTGGTCACCCCGCTGGGGTTCGTGATCCCCGGCGGCTATCTCGCGGCGATAGTCCTCGGGTCGGTTCCGGCCGGCAAGGGGCTTCCGCTCAAGGCGCGGCTGCAGATTCCCGTGGCGCTCGCCACCATGCACATGTGCTGGGGCTGGGGCTTCCTGACCAGCCCGAAGTCGCTGGCCAAGCGGGTCATCGCGTCCCGGCGGCCCGCGGTGCTCGCCTCCGACTGAGCGCCGCGGGGCCCCCGTCGACCCGGACTACCAGGTGTAGTCCGGGTCGACGTGCATACACGCCTTGGTGTCCGCCCCGTTGAGCGCGCTCGCCGACTTCGGCGTGGTGTCGTCGTCCGCGGTGTACTTGGTGCCGGAGCGCCAGTCCGCGCCGACGACCAGGGTGACGCCGCTGACGTCGGTCGACTTCTCCACCTGGCTGGTCGGAATCCCGAGGGCCTTGGCCACCCGCTGGGCGTCGCCCTCCAGGTCGGCGCTCGGATAGCGGATCACCGTCTCGTCCTCGCTGAGCAGGGTGGAGGAGTCGGCCTTGGCCTCGTCGAAGCCCTTGCCGACGAGGAGCTGGGCGATCGCGCTCGCACGACCGCTCACCGGGCCGAGCGTGCTGCTCTTCGTACCGTTCTGCACCCGCACGGCGATCTTGTCGTCGGTCGCGGCCGGGTCGGCGGACGTCTTGGTCTTCGTCTTCTTCTTGTCCTTGCCGTCCAGCGCGATGTCCTCGCGGACCAGCCGCCACAGCTTCGCCGCGTCGGTCGGTTTCGGCAGCACCCGGTTGCCGTCGGAGGAGTACACCCACGGCATCGTCGTCATGGTGATGCGCTGGGTGGGGACCTTCCTCAGCTCCTTGCTCAGGGCGTAGAGCTTGGTCACGGTCCCGAGCCCCTTGTCGACCGTCAGCGCCTCGGTCGCGGTCTCGGCCAGGGCGCGCAGCTTGCCGGGGTTGCTGAGCGTGGCGTTCTCGCGCAGCTGGCGGACCATCGAGTTCATGTACATGTGCTGGGCCTTGGTGCGCGCGATGTCACTGCCGTCCTCGAAGCCGTAGCGCGTGCGCAGCCACTGCAGGGCCTGCTTGCCCTTGACCGAGGTGGTGCCCTTCTTCAACTTGAGGCCCGAGCCGTGGCCGGAGGAGGTGTGGGAGTAGATGTCGGCGTCCACGCAGACCGGGACGCCGCCGATGGCGTCGGCCATGGAGACCACGCCCGCGAAGTCGACCATCACGAAGTGGTCGATGTGGATGTCGGTGAGCTTCTCCCAGGTGGCCACCGTGCAGCCGGGGCCGCCGCGCTCCAGGGAGGCGTTGGTCATCGTCGAGGTGGTCGCCGCGTACGTCTTCTTGGTGTCCGGGTCCGTGCACGTGGGGATGTCGACGAGCGTGTCGCGGGGCATGCTCACGACCGACATGTTGGTGCGGTCGGCGGAGACGTGCAGCAGCATCTGGACGTCGGCGCGCGGGGCGGTGTTGTACGTGCTCTTCGCGCCGCCGAGCTTCTGGTTCTCCTTGGAGTCCCGGGCGTCGGAGCCGATCAGGAGGATGTTCAGCGGGGTCTGGCCGGCCGAGTTCGCCTTCGACTTGGCCGCGCGGTCCTTCTTGTCCCCGATGTTGAGGTCGTCCTTCTTGATGTTGTCGTCGAGGTGCCGGAGGTAGAGGTAACCGGCGCCCGCCGCGCCGACCATGACCACCGCCATGACCATCGCCGACCAGAGCATTATTCGGTGTCTCCGGCGCTTGCGGTCCCCGTCCGGGCTGCCGACCCCGCGTCTGCGTCGGCCCCCGCCGCTGCCGTGCCGCCGCTGCTCCGGCACTCTCTCGCCGCCCTGCGGAGTGAGGGACATCGTGTCCTCGACCGCAGGCACACTGCTCTGCGCCAACTCCCTGTCCTTTCAAACCCTTGCGCCCCGGGCTCTTCGGACGTGAGCGCGCCTCATCATTCTGCAGACAGTTAGGAGTCAGCTGTGGGTCACCATGTGAAACCCGGATTAACGTGCATGCGGGCCCGAGCACTGGATCGCCCACAGTATCCGCACAGGTGGGCGTCCAGTGCCGACGGTCGGTTCGGCCGCGGGGAGTCCCTACCAGCGGTAGGGCGCGTACACGTCCATGCACTGGCTCTTGTCCGAGCCGTTGATGGCGTCGGTTCCGCTGGGCAGGTCGCCCGCCTTGGGCTTGGACTGCTTCGGATACGCGGTGCCGGTACGCCAGTCGGCGCCGACGACGACCGTGACCCCCGAGACGTCGGTGGACCGTTTCACCGAACTCAGCGGAATGCCCAGGGACTTGGCGATGCGCTGGGCGTCGCCCTCCAGTTCGGCGCTCGGATAGCGCACGACCGTCCTGTCCTCGGACAGGCCTGCCGTCGCGTCCTTGGACGCCTTGGTGAACCCCTTCGCCGTCAACTCCTCGGCGATGGCGCCCGCGCGCCCGGGAACCGGGCCGAGCGTGGAGGACTGGGTGGCGTTCTGCACGACGACGCCGATCTGCCCGTCGGGCGCCGAAGGGGCCTTGGTGGCCTCCTCCTTGGCCTTCGTCTGCTTCGAACTCGACGCCTTGCCCTTGTTGTCCAGGGGCACGTCGTCGCGGAGCATCTCCCACAGCTGGTCGGCGGCGGCCCCGTTCGGCACGAGGTGGTCCTTGTTCTGCGGGTCCTCGACGTTCGGCATCGTCACCGAGGTGATGCGGTCCGCCGGCACCGACTTGAGCTGCATGCCCAGGTCGTACAGCTTCTTCACGGTGCCGATCTCCTCGGAGACCGACAGCGACTTGGTGGCCGCCTCCGCCAGGTCCATCAGCCGGCCCGTGTCGGTGAACACGTTCTGGCCCTTGAGCTCGCGGATCATTGAGTTCAGGTACATGTGCTGGGCGCGGGCCCGCATCAGGTCGCTGCCCCAGGCGTGCCGGGTGCGCAGCCACTGCAGGGCCTGCTTGCCCTCGACCTTGTGGGTGCCGGCGGTCAGCTTGAGACCGGAGCCGCCGGGCACCGCGGCCGTCGGGTGGTCCCACACGTTCTGCCTGACGCACACGTCGACGCCGCCGACGGCGTCGGCCATCCGCACCACGCCCGAGAAGTCGATCGTCATCCAGTGGTCGATGTAGACCCCGGTGAGGTTCTCCCAGGTGGCCAGTGTGCAGCCGGCGCCGCCCCGGGCCAGCGACTCGTTGATGATCGTGTTGGTCGCCGGGTACGTCTTGCCGGTCTTGGGGTCCGTGCACTTGGGGATGTCGACCCGGGTGTCCCGGGGGATGCTCACCATCGCCGCGCTCTTGCGGTCTGCGGAGAGGTGGATCAGCATCTGCACATCGCCGAGCGGCGGGCTGCCGCGGTCGTACTTGGCGCCGCCCAGCTTCACGTTCTCGTCGGAGTTACGGCTGTCGGAGCCGATCAGCAGGATGTTGAGCGGCGTCTGCCCGGCCGCGTTGGCCGCGGTCTTGCGCGCCTTGGCGTCACCGCTGCTGCGCTCGCCCTTGTGGATGTTGCCGTTGAGATGCTCGTAGTACAGGTAACCGGCGCCGGCCGTCCCGAGTATCACCACGGACAGCACGATGGCGGACCATCTGAGCGCCCGCCGTCCCCGCCGGGGCCCGCCCCGACGATGACCACCGCCCCCCGCGGCCTCCGCACCGGATCTGCCGGAACCGTCGCTCGCCTCCCGCACCCCTCGCTCGCCGTCGGAAGCCTTCAGGACGCCCCCTCGCGTCCCCTCCCCACGCACACTGCTCTGCGTCATTCCCCGTCCTCCCCACCCTTGCGCCAAGTTCACGGGCCTGCCTTGCGTCCTGTTAGACGCACGACAGGCCCGTCAGGTCACTTCGCGCACTCGACCTTGTCGGCCGTGGTCTTGTCGACGTCCGGCGCCTTGGTCGACGCGGAGTACGACTCTCCCGCCCCCGGGAAGTCCTTGCCCAGGGTCAGCGTCATCGTCGGCAGACCCTGGTCGTTGGTCACGCTCTTCCCGGGCTTCAGCTGCGCCCCGGACAGGCCCAGGATGGCCGCGAGGCGGCGGGCCTGGTCGGCCTGGGCGGGGGCGTACTCGAGCGTGGTCTTCGCCTGGGCCGCGTCCGCGTTGCCCGCGTTCGAGGACTTCAGCACACCGGCGTCGTTCTGCAGGTAGTTGAGCTCGGCCTGTGCGCTGCCGGCCGCCGCACCGCCGTTGAGGATCTGCACCCGGACCTCGGAGGCGGCCGACTTGGTGCCCTTGAGCCGGGCGGCCGCGGCGGCGGCCTCCTTCTTCTTCTCCGCCTTGACCGCGGTGAAGGAGACGTCGTTCTTGATCGCGTCGAAGACCGGCTGGGCCGTGTTCGGGTTGAGGACGACGGTCGCCTTCACCTTCTCGGCCGGGTTGTCGATCACCGGAACCGTGGTGAACGTCAGGTTCTTCGGGTTGAGCTTGCCCAGCTCCAACCCGAGGTCCTTCAGCTTGCCGATGCTGTTCAGGTTGGAGTCGACGGTCAGCGCCTTGGTGCCCGCCTCGGCGATCTTCACCATCTTCGTCGGGTCGGTGAGCGTGTCGTTCGACTTCAACTTGCGCATCAGCGCGCTGAGGAACTGCTGCTGCAGCGTGATCCGGCTCAGGTCGCCGCCGAAGCCGACCGCGTGCCGGGTGCGTACGAAGGCGAGCGCGGTCTCGCCCTGGATGTGCTGCATGCCCTTTTTCAGGTTGAGGTGCGAGTCCGGGTCGTTGATGTCCTTGCCGAGGCAGACATCCACCCCGCCGACCGCCGTGGTCAGCGTCTTGACCGCGTTGAAGTCGGCCACCATGAAGTTGTCCGGCGTGATCCCGGTCAGCTCGGTCACCGTGCGCGCGGTGCAGCTGGGCGTACGGTCGTCCTGCCCGAGGCTGGTGTTGAAACGGACGTTGCTGGTGCCCGCGATGACCTTCTCGGTGCCGTCGGCCAGCTTGGTCGGGCAGTCCGGGATGTCCGTGATCAGGTCGCGCGGGATGCTCAGTGCGGTCGCGTTCGAGCGGTCCTTGGAGACGTGCAGCAGGATCGTCGTGTCCGCGTGCCCGACGCTGCCGGAGTCGCCGTACTTGGTGTTGCCCTTGCCGGTGCGCTTGTCGGTGCCGATCAACAGGATATTGATCGCCTTGCCCTTGCTGAAGCCACCGGTGCTCGCGCCGTCGTCGGAGACGGACGTGATGTTGTCGTTGAGGTGCTTGATGTAGAGATAGGCGCCACCGGCAGCGGCGACCAGCACAAAGGCCATGGTCCCGCCCGTCCACAGCAGAACCTTCTTGGCCTTGCCCTTCTTCTTCACCGGCCGTCGGCCGCGCCGCCCCGGAAGAGGCTCCTCGGGCACACCCCGCCGACGCCGCGGCGGAGGAATGTCCCGCCCGGGCGCCCGCTCCGGAGCCACCGTACGACTGCGCACGGCACCCCCCGCCGCCCGCGGTGCGGATCTACGGGGGCTGGGCACCACCGATTGCGGTGCGGAAGGGGTCAGTCGCAGTTCGTATTCACCGGTGTTCGGATTGAGCACCCACTGGTCTGCGGGATCGATGTCATCCGCCCGCCCACGGCCTGTCGCGTCCACGATTGTCCGAATCCTCCGTCGGGGCGCGGCGCCTTCCCCCCTAGGCGCTCGGGTCTCGGTCACACAGTGCTCGACGCCAGGAAGGACCTCGCGGCGGGATGCACCGGACCGCTCACACTATCCGGCCTGTTCAGCCCCCAGTGACGACGGTGAGAAATTCCACGCCCGGGGGCAGGCCAATTCGCCCTTTTTCTCGGACATAAGTGCGGTGATTTGGTGAGCGCTTTACCTGCAGGAGTCCTCGGCGGCCGTGTTCCCCCGGAACGTGGGTGCGGGGGAATTGCTGTTCGACGGCTCCCCGGCCCCGGCATTTCCCGACTTTCCGTCGCCGCTCCCGTACTCCTGGTGACCATCCGCCACCGAAACGGGCTCATCGGCCCGCAATCGCGTGAACAGCCGCTGCGCCTCCGGCTCCACCAGCTGGTCGCGATTGGAGTCGTATGCGTACGACTCCCTCGGAACGGTCAGGAACTGCACCCGTTTCGTGGGGATGTCCCGCAGCCCGCGCACAAGGTCGTACAGCCCGCGCAGACTCGCCAGCCCCGGATCGGTCGTCAGGGACGACGTGGCGGCATCGAGCACCGGGTACAGCTTCACCGGATTCAGCAGTACGTCGTTGCTCTGGACCTTGTTGACCAGCGCGCCCAGGAAGCTCTGCTGACGGTCCATCCGCTCGGTGTCGCTTCCGTCCCCCAACGACTTCCGCGCCCGCACGTACCCCAGGGCCTGCTCCCCGTCGAGCGTCACGCGCCCGGCGGGCAGCTTCAGCTTGGCGGCCTTGTCGTCGATCGGCTCGCTCAGACAGACCTGCACCCCGTCCACGGCGTCGACCATCTCCTTGAACCCCCGGAAGTCGACGACGACATGATGATCGATCCGAATGTCCGTCAACTGCTCGACGGTCCGGATGGTGCAGGCCGAACCGCCGGTCTCGAAGGCGGAGTTGAACATCACGAACGCGGGGTCGGACCGAGTCCCGTCGGCCCGCAGACAGGCCGGCACGTCCACCATCAGGTCCCGGGGCAACGAGATCGCGGTGGCGGCCCGCCGCCCGGCGGCGAGGTGCAACAGGATCGTCGTGTCGGACCGCTCGGTCCCCGAGTCCCTCCCGTACCGGGAGTTCCCGTCCCCGGCCCGCGAGTCGGACCCGATCAACAGAATGTTCTGAGCGTCCTTGGCCAGCGAGGTGGGCCGCTCCTTCTCGTACCGGGCGAGCTCCGCGGCGGCGGCGTTGTCGGCCGTGATGTTCCCGTCGAGCTTGACGTACACGGCCCACCCACCGACCCCGGCACCTACGACGACCAGGGCGATGCCGACCCCACCCCACTTGACCCACTTCCGCCGACGCCGCCGTATGAGCCCCCTGCCGGAAGCGGACGAGCCCGCACCGGGACCAAGGGTGCCAACGGTCTCGGTCACGTGCGGCTCCACCCCTCATGGCGACGGACGTACTTGTCCTACAACCATGGCCCGGAGAGGGCGGTGAAGGCGTGCGGTACTGCTCCAGTCGGGTGAGTGGAGATCTTTCAGGGGCGCGGGACTGTATCCATGTGCGGCTCCATCAATGGGCGGCTCCGCCGCGTGGGCGCGGCCGGCCCCCACCCACCCGCAGCCGCCACTCAACAGCCTGTCCCCGTCTCAGCGGCGCACCACACCCACCCGCTCACTCTCCACCCGCTTGGCAAGCCCCTCTTCCCCCAGCTCCTCCAGATGCCGGCACAACACCACGGACCCCCCGACGGCAAGCGGCCCGTACAACCCGGCGTTCAACCCCTCCCAGGTGTCGTACGACAACCCGGACAGGATCCTCGAACCGGGCCCCGTGAGCCCCACTTCCGCCGCCTCCGCCCGAGCCCGCTCCACGACCTCGGCCGCGCTGAACTCCCGCCCGGCCACGATCAACGCCGCCTCCTCGGGATCCACCGGCGCGAACGCCACAAACCGATCTCCTTGACTCGGCACCTCGACGGCGTAGTCCACGAACCCGTCCGGAACCTGCGGGAACCGCCCACCCAACGGCCGCAACGCGAGAGCGACCCGCTCTCCACGACAGGCCCGAGCCGCCTCCAGGGAATCCGGCCCGCTCACCACGACGTCGGCGACACCCGGATCCCCGCCCACATCGGCGACGACCCCCACCGACGCGCAGGCGAGCAACCACACGGCGGTCTGCCAATGCGCGGGAAGCAACAGCGCAACCCGGTCACCGGGGCCGGCGGCAAGGTCCCCTTGAAGGAGATTCGCCGTCTTGGCCACCCAATTGGCGAAGGTCGCCACGGACAGTTCGACCCGCTCGCCAGTGGCGTCGTCGTAGAACGTCACCAGAGGACGTCCGGGATCCGCGGCCAGCGCGGAAGACAGCAGGTCGGCAGGGGTGCGATCACTGGCGTTCACCCGCGCAAGCGTACGCGGCCGCCTCCCGACGCACCGGCCGCCGACGCCACCGGTTCGGCGCAACGGGAACCGACGCCCCGTCAGTTCCCGAATGGACAGACAAATATGACTATGTCCAACATCAGGGACATGCGTGGATTCCCTGCCTCCTCGATCGCGACGACGATCGGCGTCACCTGCGCGGCCGCCCTCGTCCTCCCGCTCATCCCGTCCGCCGTCGCGGCGACGACGAGCCCGGCGCAGAGCGGAGCGAGATCCGCGCCGACGCTCGTCCACCCCGACATCCTCGACGCCCCTGACACCCTCGACGCCCCCGGCTCCCCGGACGCGTCCGGCATCCCGGGCAGCACCCAGTCCCTGCCCCTCGCCCCCCTCACCCGCGCCCGAGCGCTCGGCCCGGTCGCCCCCGAACAGGGCCTGACCCGGGGCGGCGTACACCACTTCTCCCTGGTCGGCGTGGTCTGGGACGACCCGAACCTCGAATTCCACGGCCGTGTCCAGGTCCGCACGCGCGGGGCCCGTACCGGCACCTGGTCCGGCTGGCAGGACCTGCAGACGCACAACGACGACGGCGCCGACCCGGGCGCTGCCGAGCGCGTCTCGGGCCACGTCCGCGGCGCCACGGCACCGCTGTGGGTGGGCGACTCGGACGGCGTCGACGTACGGGTCCGCGCCGAAGAGGAACGCCGGACCGACGAAACCGCCCGAGGCACCCGCACCACGGCGGTCGCCGGTCCCCTCCCCTCCGGCCTCCGCCTCGAACTCGTGGACCCCGGCCAGGAGCCTGCCCCCCGCGCCGCCCTCCCACGTGCCCTGCACGGCATCCCGGCCGGCCCCCGCGTCCGGGCCGTGACCGCCGAGTCCGCCGCATCCCTGGCCGCCTCCGCGGACAACGCGGACCTCGCCCCCCTCGGCGCCGCGGCGATCCCGGCCCTGACCCGATCCGCGACCGTGCGCGAGGTACGCACCCTGCGCCTGGGCGAGTTGACGGCGGCTCAGCGGGCGAATCCCTACATCGGCCCCCGCCCCCGCATCATCACGCGCCGCGGCTGGGGAGCGAACGAGTCGCTGCGCGAGAAGGGGTTCGTCTACACGAAGAAGGTCAAGGCGGCCTTCGTCCACCACACCGCGTCCGGCAACGGATACAGCTGCTCGCAGGCCCCGTCCGTCATTCGCGGTATCTACCGGTACCACGTCAGGAGCATGGGCTGGCGCGACATCGGCTACAACTTCCTCGTCGACAAGTGCGGAAACATCTACGAGGGCCGTGCCGGGGGAGTGGCGAAGCCGGTCCTGGGCGCCCACACCCTCGGTTTCAACACCAACAGCATGGGGATCGCGGTCCTCGGCAGTTTCGGCTCGAGCAAACCGCCCGCGGCCGTGCTGAAGGCCATCGCCCGCCTCACGGCCTGGAAACTCGGTCTCTACGGGGCGAATCCGCGCGGCAAGACATATCTCAAGTCGGGCGGTGGCAATCTCTACCGAAAGGGAAAGAACGTCCGTCTGAATGTGATCTCCGGCCATCGTGACGGATTCGCCACGGAGTGCCCGGGCCGGCAGCTCTACGGCAAGCTCGGCACGGCCCGCTCGACCGCGGCCCGCTACCAGGGCCGTTGATCCGATCGGGAATTCGATCCGGGGCTCGCATTCACCCGCCGTCGGGGGACAGGGGTGGAACCGTCCAACGCCACCGTGCCGTCGAAGGCGTCGCACGGCGATCTGCATACACTGGCCGGCCGAAAGAGAGTTTCGGCCGGTCCCGGCAGGAAGCAGAGACGACAGGTGACAGAAGCGATCCTCCTGGTCGGCGGCAAGGGCACGAGGCTGCGTCCGCTCACGGTGCACACGCCGAAGCCCATGGTCCGGGCGGCCGGTGTCCCCTTCCTCACGCACCAACTGGCGAGAGCGAGAGCCGCGGGCGTCGAGCACATCGTCCTGGCCACCTCCTATCTGGCCGAGGTCTTCGAGCCGTACTTCGGCGACGGCTCCTCGCTGGGCCTGCACATCGAGTACGTCACGGAGGAGGAACCCCTCGGCACGGGCGGCGCCATCCGCAACGTCGCGTCCCGCCTCCACTCCGCCCCCGACGACCCGGTCCTGGTCTTCAACGGCGACATCCTGACCGGACTGGACATCCGCAGACTGGTCGACACCCACGAGTCCTCCGGCGCGGACGTCTCCCTCCACCTGACGAAGGTCACGGACCCGCGCGCCTACGGCCTGGTCCCCACGGACGAGACGGGCAGGGTCCTCGCCTTCCTGGAGAAGCCACAGACCCCCGAGGAGATCGTCACCGACCAGATCAACGCGGGGGCGTACGTCTTCCGGCGCTCCGTCATCGACACGATCCCGGCGGGCCGCACCGTGTCCGTCGAGCGCGAGACGTTCCCTGATCTGCTGTCGGCCGGCGCCCACCTCCAGGGCATGGTCGACTCCACGTACTGGCTGGACCTGGGCACCCCGGCCGCCTTCGTACGAGGCTCGGCGGACCTGGTCCTGGGCCGCGCCCCGTCCCCCGCGGTCCCCGGCCGCTGCGGCGACCGCCTCATCCTCCCCACGGCCAGGGTGGCCCCCGACGCGAAACTGACGGGCGGCACGGTGGTCGGCGAGGGCGCGTTCGTGGCCGAGGGCGCCCGGGTCTTCGGCTCGACGATCCTCCCGGGCGCCGTCATCGAACCCGGCGCCGTCATCACCGACTCGCTCATCGGCACCCGCGCCCGCGTCGGCGAACGCTCCGTCCTCACCGGCACGGTCATCGGCGACGGCGCGGTCATCGGCCCCGACAACGAGCTGAGGGACGGCATGCGGGTGTGGTGCGACGCGCGGATTCCGGCGGGGGCGGTGCGGTTCTCCTCGGACCAGTAGCTTCTCGACGCCGGCCGGGCATGTCCCGCCCGACCGGCGTTCGAGGACGAGGCCCCTTCAGGGCCGATCAGGGGTGGGGGGCGGAGCCCCCAGGGCGGCACGGGCGACGCCGGTTCGCTTACAGCCGCCCGATGTCACCCCGTGGCATCTTCGGTGCCCGCCGCGCCGGCGTCCGCCCGCTCAGCAGAATCAACCGAGCCGCCCGATGCCGCTGCCCCGCATACGGCTCCAACAGCTCCAGCATCACGGAGTCGTCCGCATCCCGGTCCCCGGCAAGCGCCCACCCCACGATCCCCGGCAGATGCAGATCCCCCACGGTCACCGCATCGGCGGCGCCGTGACTCCGCTGCACCACCTCCGCAGACGTCCAGGGCCCGATTCCCGGCACGACCTCCAACCGAGCCTGAGCTGCGGCAGGTTCCATGGCCACGGCCTCCTCCAGCCGCCCCGCCACCCGCACAGCCCGCAGAATCGTCGACGCCCGCTTGTTGTCGACGCCCGCCCGATGCCACTCCCACGAGGGAATCAACGCCCAGGTCCGAGGGCCCGGCATCACCCACAGCCGCCCGCCCGCCGCAGGCCCGGGCGCGGGCTCCCCGAACTTCCGCACCAGAATCCGCCAGGCCCGATAGGCCTCATCGGTCGTGACCTTCTGCTCCAGCACGGACGGAATCAACGACTCCAGCACCAGCCCGGTCCGCGTCAGCCTGAGCCCAGGCCGCCGATGCCAGGCACTGGCCACCACCCGATGCCGAGGCACGAACACCTCGGGCTCATCGGCACCCCCGAGCAACGCGGGCAGCTGCTCCAGCAGCCACTCGGCCCCGGGTCCCCAGGCCTCGCCCCGCACCGCACCACCACTGACGGAGACCCGCAGGGTCCCGGGCCCACCAGGAGTCAGACTCGCCCGCCACACAGACCCGTCGGGCATGGCCCGAAAGGTCGGATCCCCCGGCCCACGCCTGAGCGGCCCCAGCACCAGCCCGAGATCCAACGGCCCATCGGGTACGACGACCCGCACGCGCCCGGGAGCCTGAGTCTGCCGCGGTATCCCCGAGGGCAGGACGACTTCCCCACCGCGCACCGTCGTACGAGTGGACCGAGGGGCGAATCGTCCTGCCACGAATGAGTTCCTGGGGGTCGGGGATGTCCTGAGAGACTAGGCGATGCATATCGGTCGAGGTGCCTGCAACGCCTGGAGGGGCGCGGGGCTGCATCCCTGTGCGCGGCTCCGCCGTGTGGGCGCGAGAAGCCACCCACAGCCCTCAGCCGCCAGCAGGCCCGGCACTCCACGAACCGTGGGCCGGCGAAACCTCACCGCACCTCGATAAAGCTCCCCGCATCCCGCTCGGCCCTGGCCCTCGGCTCCTCCGCCGGATGCCCCACAGCCACCGCCCCCATCGGATCCCACCCCTCCGGCAACCCGAGCACCTCCCGCACAACATCCCGACAGAACATCGTCGACGACACCCACGCCGACCCCAGCCGCTCCCCGGCCAGCGCCACCAGGAAGTTCTGCACCCCCGCCCCCGCGGCCACCACGAACATCTCCCGCTCGGCCCCGTCCCGGCGAGCATCCCCATACGCGTGCGACCCGTCCATCACCAGACAGGGCACCACGAGATAGGGCGCGTTCCGCAGCACATCCCCCCGCCGCACCCGTTTCGCGATCGACTCCTCCGACTTCCCGTCCCGCCGCAGATCCGCGACCCACGCATCCCGCATCGCGTCCAGCAACCGACCCCGCGCCGCCTCCGACTCCAGCAGCACGAACCGCCACGGCGTGGTGTGATGCGGCGCGGGCGCGGTGACCGCCAACGCCACCGCCCGCCGCACGGCCTCCGGGTCGACGGGCTCGTCGGTGAACGCGCGTACGGTACGACGCTGGGCCACCGCCTCCCGTACCGCCTCGGACGTCCCCAGCCGGAACATGTCGTCGCGCGCACCCCGCACCATGGCCCGCGCCCCCTCCGTGTGGTCCTCGGCCACCACATGCGCCAGCCCCCGCACCACGGCGACGGGCAGCCCGGCGGCCTTGCCCTTGACGAGATCACCGGCGGCCGCCAGCTCGTCCGCCGTGGCGACGACGGTCGCGCTCAGCGGATTCCCGTACGCGTCCGTACCCCCGCGCAGATCGTCCAGCACCCGCACCCCGGCGGCGCCGATCGCGACATCCGTGAGCCCCGAGCGCCAGGGCCGCCCGAACGTGTCGGTCACCAGGACACCCACATCGACGCCGAGAGCGTCCCGCAGGCCGCCCCGGATCGCGCGCGCGGAGCCGTCCGGGTCCTCGGGCAGCAACAGCACAGTCCCCGCTGGGGTGTTGGACGCATCGACGCCCGCGGCGGCCATCACCAGCCCCTGCCGGTTCTCGACGATCCGCAGCGCGCCCCGCCGAGCCACGACCCGCACGGTCTCGGCATCGATCGCGGCCTCCCGGTCCGTCGCCGAGACGGCCCGCCCCTCGGCCTTGGACACGATCTTCGAGGTGACGATCACCACGTCCCCGTCGACCAGCCCCGGCTCCGCGGCAGCGATCAGCTTGGCGAGATCGTCGCCTCGCTGTACCTCGGGAAGCCCGGGCACGGCCCAGACCCGGTATCCGTCGGCAGATACCTCGCTCAAGACGTCCGCACCTCCTCCGCCAGCGTCAGCGCCTCCCGTGCCATCTGCGTGGTCGCCTCCAGGTCGGTCATCATCAGCGGCACCGCCCGGCACCGGATCCCGGCCGCCTCGACGCGCTCCACGACGCCCGAGTCCACGGTGTCGACGAGCCAGCCGTCGAGCAGCCCCGAGCCGTAGTGCTCGGCGACCGCCGCGGCCGTCGACTCCACGCCCACCGCGGCGAGCACCTTGTCGGCCATCCCGCGCACGGGCGCGTCCCCGACGATGGGGGAGAGGCCCACGACCGGCACCCCGGCCTCCGCGATCGCCTCACGAATCCCCGGCACGGCGAGAATCGTGCCGACCGAGACGACCGGATTCGAGGGCGGGAACAGCACGACGTCGGCCTCGGCGATCGCCTCCAGCACCCCCGGCGCCGGCTTCGACTGCTCCGCACCGACCGGCACGACCGCCTCGGCCGGCACCGAGGCCCGCAGCCGCACCCAGTACTCCTGGAAGTGGACCGCCTTGCGCTCGCCGTCGATCTCGACGGCCACGTGCGTCTCGACGCGGTCGTCGGTCATCGGGATCAGCCGTACGCCCGGCTTCCACCGGTCGCACAGCGCCTCCGTCACCGCGCTCAGCGGATACCCGGCACCGATCATCTGCGTCCGCACGATGTGCGTGGCGAAGTCCCGGTCCCCGAGCCCGAACCACTCCGGACCCACGCCGTATGCCGCGAGCTCCTCCTTGAGATGGAAGGTCTCGTCGGCGCGACCCCAGCCCTGCTCCTCGTTGATGCCGCCGCCGAGCGTGTACATCACCGTGTCGAGGTCCGGGCAGACCTTCAGTCCGAAGAGGTGGATGTCGTCCCCGGTGTTGCCGATGACGGTGACGTCCGCGTCCGGCGCCGCCTGCTTCAGACCGCGCAGGAACCTGGCACCACCGATGCCGCCTGCCAGAACCACGATTCGCATGCGCCAAGTCTTGCAGGCGGGTACGACAACGCGTCAGGCGGACACCGGACGCGGCTCGGTCCGGGCCTCGCAGTGCGGGGAGGTGTGCATGGGCATCTCGGTCAGGCCCGGGTAGTAGACGTGCAGGCTGACCGCCGGCTCCAGCGCGTCGTTGACGACCTCGTGGACGTACCCCGGCGCGAACACCCGCTGCGCCCCCTCGCCCAGCGCGCGCGTCCTCCGCTCGGTCCGCTCGGTCAGCGTCCCCTCCAGCACGGTCAGCACGCCCGACGACCGCCCGTGGTCGTGCAGCCCGCTGCCCTGCCCCGGCACCCAGGACAGCAGCCAGACCTCGTAGCCCGGACCCGTGCGCAGCCGGTGGTACCAGCGCGTCGTCGTGTCGTACTCGACCAGGTGCTCCCACTGGGAGCGGTCCGCGGCGATGGAGCGGGCCAGGCCCACGAACTCGGCCACGGTCACCGGGTGCTCGCGCGGCGGCTGCAGCAGGTGCTGGACCTCGAGGAGGTCGCCGGCGATCTGGAGGTCGTTGTCGCTGTTCATGAAGTGCGGTGGTTCCTCAGTGAAGGGACGTCAGAGGGAACGAAGCGGGGGAAAGACCGAGACCGAGCCGCCGGGCGACTCGGTCTTCAGCTGGAGCGGGGTACGGCTCAACAGCTGGAACAGCAACAGCTACAGCGAGCGCGGGCAGCACCGTGGGACCCGGCGGTGCGGGTCGAGGTGGGCGCCAAGTTCGCGAGCATGCCCACAAGGCAATCGGTTCACACCTCCACTGTCAACTCGACACCCGGTAAGTGGGACGCGTTTCACCTCATCCGGTTCATCTATGAGGTGAAAGGTTTGTTCACTGCCCGACCGGGACACATGGCGCACAACCGGGCGCACAGGCCTCCTGTGGAACGGGATCGAACATCCGGGCGTCCTTCCCCGTACAGGCTCGTGTGCGGGGTCGGAGGCCCTCCTGGGCCTCGTCTGCGTGTCAAGGTTTATGCCGATTTGAACACTTTCTGCATGGCCTTGGTTCCGCAGAGTGAATAAGGGGCCCAATAGCAGATCTCGGCTTGACTCGCCCGGAGCAGCACACTTGTAATTTCACTCGTGTCGTTCAGCCGGAATCGGTAACGGCTACATCACGGGGACGCGAAAGACAGACGAGGGGCGCACATGACCGAGCTGGTGCAGCAACTGCTGGTCGACGACGCGGACGAGGAACTCGGCTGGCAGGAGCGCGCGCTGTGCGCCCAGACCGACCCCGAGTCCTTCTTCCCCGAGAAGGGCGGCTCCACCCGCGAGGCCAAGAAGGTCTGCCTCGCCTGTGAGGTCCGCTCCGAGTGCCTCGAGTACGCCCTCGCCAACGACGAACGCTTCGGCATCTGGGGCGGCCTGTCCGAGAGAGAGCGCCGCCGACTGAAGAAGGCCGCCGTCTGAGCCGCCGTCCGATACGGCGCACGCGCGCGTACCCAAGCTCTTCCCGGCACTTCCTTACCGAACGGCCCGTCGCAGGTGGCTTATCCACAGGCGGCGGGCCACTGTTGTGCCCAGCCGATAGTGTGGTCGCTCGTCCGAGACGCCTCGCTGCCCCCACAGGGCGCAGACGTCCACCGCAGTCCATCGAACCGGGGCCCGTACCTCGATGTCCGTGCACAGCCACACGGCAGCTCAACACGACGCTGCCACTCCAGAGTTTCCGCGTCACGTGGTGACCGCGGTCGTCGTCTCGCACGACGGCGCCCGCTGGCTGCCCGACGCGCTCGCCGGGCTGCTCGGCCAGGAGCGCCCCGTCCAGTACGTCATGGCGGCCGACACCGGCAGCGGGGACGACTCCGCCCGGCTGGTCACCGACGCCCTCGGCGCCGACCGCGTGCTGCACCTCGCCCGCCGCACCGGCTTCGGCCAGGCCGTCGAGGAGGCGGCCCGGACCGCTCCGGTGCTGACCCCGGACGAGCTGCCGTATCTGAAGCGGCCCAGCGGCTGGGACCCCGTCACGCGCTCATGGCGCGACGACGCCTACGACATGCCGGAGCTCCCGCACGGCGAGCCGGTCCAGTGGCTGTGGCTGCTGCACGACGACTGCGCCCCGGATCCCGACGCCCTGGCCCAGCTGCTGCGGGTGGTGGAGAACGAGCTGGAGCTCGGCCGCGACGACGTGGCCGTCGTGGGCCCCAAGCTGCGCGGCTGGTACGACAAGCGGCAGCTCCTGGAGGTCGGCGTCTCCATCGCCCACTCCGGCCGCCGCTGGACCGGCCTGGACCGCCGTGAACAGGACCAGGGCCAGCACGACCACGTCCGCTCCGTGCTGTCGGTGTCCACCGCCGGCATGCTGATCCGGCGCGACGTCTTCGAGCAGCTCGGCGGCTTCGACAAGCGGCTTCCGCTGATGCGTGACGACGTCGACCTGTGCTGGCGCGCCACCGCCGCCGGCCACCGCGTCCTGATCGCCCCCGAGGCGGTCGTACGGCACGCCGAAGCCTCCTCCCGCGAGCGCCGCACCGTCGACTGCGTGGGCCGCAGCGCCGCCTCCCCGCACATGGTCGACAAGGCCGGCGCCGTCTACACCCTGCTCGTCAACAGCCGTACGGCCGCGCTGCCCTGGGTGCTGGTGCGCCTCGTACTCGGCACGCTCCTGCGTACCGTCGCCTATCTCGTCGGCAAGGTCCCCGGACAGGCCGTCGACGAGATCCGCGGCCTGCTGGGCACGCTGCTGCGGCCCGAGCGGATCATCGCCGGACGGCGCAGGCGCGGGGCCCCGCAGATCGACAAGGGCGAGCTGCGGGCGCTGTTCCCGCCGCCCGGCGCGACCGTGCGGGCCACCGTCGAGCAGGTCGCCGGCAACCTCTTCAGCGACGCCGACGCCGAGGCCGCCGCCGGTGCGGGACGGCACGGCGGCGCGGTCGAGTCCGGGCCCGGCGGCGACGACGCCGACTTCCTGGAGATCGAGCAGTTCGCCCGCCTCAAGCGCATCGCCCGCAAGCCCGGCCCGATGCTCTTCCTGGTGCTGCTGTTCGTCTCCCTGGTCGCCTGCCGCGCACTGCTCGGCGGCGGCGCGCTCGCGGGCGGCGCCCTGCTGCCCGCCCCGGGCGACGCGAGCGAGCTGTGGTCGCGCTACCTCGACTCCTGGCACGCGGTCGGCGCCGGCGGCACCCCGTCCGCGCCCCCGTACCTGGCGATCGTGGCCGCGCTGGCCTCCGTGTTCCTCGGCTCGACCGGCCTCGCGGTCACGGTCCTGCTGGTCTGCTCGGTGCCGCTGGCCGGCTTCACCGCGTACTTCGCCTCCCGCCCGCTCGTCGAGTCGCGCCTGCTGCGCGCGTGGGCGGCCGTCGTCTACGCCTTCCTGCCCGCCGCCACCGGCGCGCTCGCCGGGGGCCGCATCGGCACCGCCGTCCTGGCCGTGCTGCTGCCGCTCATCGCGCGCGCGGGCATCGCCGCCAGTGGCCTCACGAACACCTCGGGCGCGCGCGGCAGTTGGCGGGCCACCTGGGCGTACGCCCTGCTCCTGACCATCACCACCGCGTTCACACCGATCGTGTGGCCGATCGCGCTGATCCTCGGCATCGCGGTGCTGGTGCTCCGCCGCACCGACATCACCGCCTACGGCCTGCGTTTCCTGGCCCAGCTGGGCTCGCCCCTGCTGGTCCTCGCGCCCTGGTCGCTGACGCTGCTCCCGTTCGGCTTCTTCAAGGAGGCCGGCCTGGACTACGGCCCCTCGGCCGCCTCCGCCGTCGACCTGCTCGGCATCAGCCCGGGCGGCCCGGGCACGGTCGACGGGCTGATGCTGATCGGCATCGTGCTGGCCGCGCTGGCCGCCCTGCTGCGCTCGGAGCGTCAGTTCGGAATCTGGACGGCCTGGGCGGTCGCCCTGGTGGGCCTCGTCTTCGCCGTCCTGTCCAACGGCTCGACCTGGGCCGGCCCCGCCACTCTCGTCTACGGCGTCGCCCTGCTGTCCGCCGCCGCCCTCGGCGCCGACGGCGCACGCGCGCGGGTGGCCGAGCAGAGCTTCGGCTGGCGCCAGCCGGTGGCCGCGCTGATCGCCTTCGCCTCCCTCGCGGGGCCGCTGCTGGTCGCCGCCGGCTGGATGATCCGCGGCGCCGACGGACCGCTGGAGCGGCGCGACCCCACCCAGGTGCCCGCGTTCGTCGCCGAGGAGAGCGGCACCAGCGACCAGGCCCGCACCCTCGTCCTCGACAGCGACTCCACCGCCCACGTCGGCTACACCCTGGTCCGCGGCTCCGGCGCCCGCCTCGGCGACGCCGAGACCGCCGCGGCCGACGGGGAGAACGCCAAGCTCGACAAGGTCGTCGCCAACCTCGTCGCCGGTTCCGGCGCCGACCAGTCCGACCAGCTCGGCGAGTTCGCGGTGCGCTACGTCCTCGTCCACAAGGGCGCACCTCGCGAGGTCACCCGAGTCCTGGACGCCACGCCCGGCCTGAGCCGCCTCAGCCAGCAGAACGGCAGCGCCCTGTGGCGGGTCGACCAGGAGGTCGCCCGCGCGACGATCGTCACCGCCTCCGGAACCGGCACACCGCAGCCCGTGGCGGCCGGTCCGGTCGAGATCCACACGACCGTCCCGTCCGGCGCCGACGGTCGCGTCCTGCGCCTCGCGGACACCGCCGCCGAGGGCTGGACGGCCAGCCTGGACGGCAAGCCGCTCACCCGCACCACGGTCGACGGCTGGGCCCAGGGCTTCGAACTCCCCGCCTCCGGCGGCAAGCTGGACGTCACCTACGACGACCCGATCACCCACACCGCCTGGCTGTGGGCCCAGGGCTCCCTCGCCGTCATCCTCGTGGTCATGGCCCTGCCCGGCCGCCGCCGCGATGTCGACGACGACCTCCCCGAGGAGCCGTCGATCCCCGCCCAGGCCGTCGCCGGCGAGGGCCGCCGCGCCCGCCGCCTGCGCGCCCAGGCCGAGGCCGAGGAGGCCGACCAGAGCGAGGACTTCCCGTCTCCTCCTCCGGAGGAGACACCGGTCCCGGTCCCGCAGCAGCAGCCCGCATACGACGAGTGGGACCCGGCGACATACCAGGGCGCCGGCTACGACCCGTACGCCAACGAGCAGTACCAGGGCGCCCAGCAGTACCCGGCGGGCGCGTACGACCAGTCGTACCAGGCGGACCCGTACCAGGGCGGCCAGTACGACCCGTACGCCTACGGCGGTACGCCCCAGGAGGCGTACGACCACACCGCGTACGACCCGACGTACCAGCAGGCTCCCCAGGGTTACGACCCCGCGTACGACCCGGCGCAGCAGCATCCGCACAACCCTGAGCGCCCCGACGGGAGTCAGCAGTGAACCGCACCACCATCTCCCTGATCGCCGGCACGGCCGCGCTCGCCGCCATCACCGGGTTCGCCTCGCTCACCGCGCCGGGCGCCTCCGGCGCGGACACCGCCAAGGCGGCCGCCGAACTGCCCGTGGAGCGCACGACACTGCTCTGCCCGGCCCCGAGCACCTCCGACATCGCGGAGACGTCGTACACGTCCTTCACGCCCGTCACGAAGGGCACGGGAAGCGACGGCCAGGCCGAACTCCAGGCCGCCACCGAGCAGTCGGACGACGGGACGGGCGGCGGCAGGACCACGAAGGACAAGAAGAGCAAGGGCAAGGGCAAGAAGACGGCCGACAAGCCGGTCCTCACGCCCAAGGAGCCCGGTACGCCCGTCACCGGCGACACGTCGGGCTCCGACGCGCCCGCGCTGGTCGGCACCGCGGAGGGCAAGTTCGCGCCGGGCTGGTCGGTGCAGGAGACCACCGAGGTCGCCGCGGGCACGGGGCGTGGTCTGCAGGGTGTCAACTGCACGGCGCCGGACACGGAGTTCTGGTTCCCGGGCGCCAGCACCGGCGCCGACCGCACCGACTACGTCCACCTGACCAACCCCGACGACTCGGCCGCCGTCGTCGACATCGAGCTCTACGGCAAGGACGGCACCCTCAAGTCCACGGTGGGGGAGGGCATCACGGTCCCGCCGCACTCCAGCGACCCGGTCCTGCTGTCCACGCTCACCGACGAGAAGCAGACCGACCTCACGGTGCACGTGAACGTGCGCAGCGGGCGCGTGGGCGCCGCCGTGCAGGCCCTGGACGACAAGTCGGGCGGCGACTGGCTGCCGGCCTCCACGGACCCGGCGGGCAGCCTCGTCCTGCCCGGCATCCCCAAGGACGCCTCCTCGGTCCGCCTGATCGCCTTCACGCCGGGCGACGCGGACGCCGACCTGAAGGTGCGCCTCGCCTCCCCGACCGGCCCGATCACACCGGCCGGCAATGAGACGCTGCACGTCAAGGCGGGCATGACGACGGCGGTCGACCTGGGCGACGTCACGCGCGGCGAGGCGGGCTCCCTGATCCTGACGCCCACGGACCAGTCGGTACCGGTCGTGGCCGCGCTGAAGGTCGTCCGCAGCAAGGGCGGCAAGCAGGAGACGGCCTTCATCCCGGCGAGCGCACCGGTCGGCACGCGCGCGACGTCGGCCGACAACAGCGGCAAGAGCTCCACCCTGTCGATCACCGCGCCGACCCGCACCGCCCAGGTGAAGGTCACCGCGTCGGCGGGCAGCGACAACGGCACGACGGTCTCCAGGACCTACACGATCAAGGCAGGCACCACCCAGGACGTCGACGCCCCGGTCCCGACGGGCCTGAAGGGCACGTACGCGCTGACGGTCGAGGCCGTGTCCGGCGGCCCGGTCTACGCCTCCCGCACCCTGGCGGCCACGGAGGAGGGCGTCCCCGGCTTCACGATCCAGACGCTGCCGGACGACCGGGGGCTGGTGTCGGTGCCGCAGGCGGACCAGGACCTGTCGGTGCTGCAGAAGTGAGGGCGGTCGGCGGGGGCTCAGTCCTCGCCGTACCGCGGATCGACCGTCTCCGGGGTCAGCCCCAGCAACTCGGCCACCTGCTCCACGACGACCTCGTGCACCAGGGCGGCCCGCTCGTCGCGCCCTTTCGTGCGAATCTCCACGGGGCGCCGGTAGACGACCACGCGCGCGGGGCGACCCTCACGCGCCGGGATCGTCCCGCCGAGCGGCACCGCCTCGTCGTTCCAGACATGCCCCGGCCCGTCCAGCCGCGGTACCTCGAGGACCAGGAAATCGATGTCGGCGAGCTGCGGCCACCGCCGCTCGAGGCGCTCCACGGAGTCCTGCACCAGGTCCGCGAACACATCGGCACGGCTCGCCGCGAGCGGCACCTGGGGCGGCGCGATGGGGCCGCGCATGCCCCTGCCGTGGCGGTCACGACGGCGGGGCCCGGGGCGGCCGGCGGCACGGGGCGGTACGGGGTTGTCCATCACTGGTGAAGCGTAATCCCCGCCGCGACCCACCGCCCGGCCCCACGCGGCATCCCGGACGCTGTCCGGCCACCCTGGACGGCATGTCGCAGGATGACCATTCCAGCCAAGGTTGGGCTCGTTTCCGTATCTCCACGAGACCGTCGATGTCGAGGCAAATGGCGGTGTTTGTACCGAGAGTTGATCGGATGCGGGGTCGCGCGGCGCCCTGTGAACGGTCGTCCGCGCAGGTCAGAAGGGTGTGCCTGAAGGGGTGTGTGGGACGATTCACACCACGACACGGTGGAGTGACCTGGTGGAGAGTCGTCGCGGCCCGCTCAAGAGTGCGGTACCGTCCAACGTCGTGAGCCCTGTACGTCGCTGTTCGCGCACCGCTTGCGGCCGCCCCGCCGTCGCGACGCTGACGTACGTCTACGCCGACTCGACCGCGGTCCTCGGCCCGCTCGCCACCTACGCCGAACCCCACTGCTACGACCTGTGCGCCGAGCACTCCGAGCGCCTCACCGCGCCGCGCGGCTGGGAGGTCGTGCGGCTCCTCGACGGCAACGCCCCGGCCCGTCCCAGCGGCGACGACCTGGAGGCGCTTGCCAACGCGGTGCGCGAGGCGGCCCGTCCGCAGGAGCGCGCGGCCGGTGGCGGGGCGCGCGCGGCGGACCCGATGGAGGTCGCGCGGCGCGGCCATCTCCGGGTGCTGCGCTCCCCGGACAACTGACCGGACAACTGGGCCGCGTGTCCCGGTAGTTCCGTCCCTTTTCCGTTTCATCCGGTGGTGCAGGCCCATTGACGTGCCATTGTCGCGGACACGACCATTCCAGGTGACCGGCGGGAAATCACTTTCCGCATGCCGGAATCGGGGAGGCGCCCGTGTACGTCCAGCAACTGGAACCCGTCGCCGACTCGCTCGGCCTGTCCGCCCTCGTCGCCGCCCTGCCGCTGGTGATCGTCCTGATCCTGCTGGGCGGCGTCCGCCTCAAAGCCCACCTCGCGGGCCTGACGGGCCTTCTGGCGGCCGTACTGGTCGCCTGGCTCGCCTACCGCATGCCGCTCGGCCAAACCGTCTCCAGCGCCGCCCAGGGTGCCGTCTTCGGTCTCTTCCCCATCCTGTGGATCGTCGTCAACGCCCTGTGGGTGTACCGGATGACCGTCCGCACCCGGCACTTCGACATCCTGCGCCGCTCCTTCGGACGCCTCTCCGACGACCCGCGCATCCAGGCACTGGTCGTCGCCTTCTGCTTCGGAGCCCTCCTGGAGGCCCTCGCCGGCTTCGGGGCTCCGGTCGCGATCTGCTCGGTCATGCTCGTCGTCCTCGGCTTCGACCCGGTGCGCGCGGCCGTCGTCTCCCTGGTGGCCAACACCGCGCCGGTCGCCTTCGGCGCGATGGCCACACCGGTCGTCACGCTGGCCCAGGTGACCGGACTGCCGCTGGACACCGTGGCCTCCACGGTGGGCCGCCAGACGCCGCTGCTGGCGCTCGTGGTCCCCCTGGTCCTGGTCGGCCTGGTGGACGGCCGGCGTGGGCTGCGCGAGACCTGGGTGCCCGCCCTGGTGTGCGGATTCGCCTTCGCCGTGGCCCAGTTCGCCGTCTCCAACTACGTCTCCGCGCAACTCGCGGACATCGCCGCCTCCTTGGCGGGCGCGGGCGCCCTGGTCGCCGTACCGCACGCACGCGTACCCGCCACCGAGTCGGTACGAGCCTCCGTGCTCACCGGCACGCGCAGCGAGGAACTCGACGTGACCGACCCGCGCCGCGAAGTGGTGCGCGCCTACGCCCCGTACGCCCTCATCGTCGTGATCTTCTCGGTCGCGCAGATCCCGGCGGTCAAGGACTGGCTGGCCAAGGCGACACAGACGTACGACTGGCCCTTCCTGGACGTCGTCGCCCCGGACGGCAAGCCGGTCGGCGGGAACGTCTTCACCTGGCCGATCGTGTCGACGGGCGGCACCCTCGTGCTGCTCGCCGGGCTGTGCACGGCGGTCGTGCTCGGTGTGCACGCGCGCGTGGCGGTCAAGGAGTGGCTCGCCACCGTGCACGAGCTGCGTTTCGCGATCCTTACCGTCACATCCGTCCTGGCCCTCGCGTACGTCATGAACCTCTCCGGACAGGCGGCGACGATCGGCCACTTCGTGGCCGCCGCGGGCGGCGGACTGGCCTTCCTGTCACCGGTCCTCGGCTGGTTCGGCGTGGCCGTCTCCGGCTCCGACACCTCGGCCAACGCCCTCTTCGGCGCCCTCCAGGTCACCGCTGCCCATGAGTCGGGCCTGTCGCCCGAACTCCTGGCCGCCGCCAACAGTTCGGGCGGTGTCCTCGGCAAGATGATCTCGCCGCAGAATCTCACCATCGCGTGCGCGGCCGTCGGTCTGGCGGGCCGAGAGGGCGATCTGCTGCGCAAGGTGGTGCCGTGGAGCGTGGGTCTGCTGCTGGTGATGTGCCTGATCGTGGTCGGCCAGAGCTCCCCGGTCCTGGACTGGATGCTCCCCTGATCCCCGTTCCCCCGGTTCCACTGATCCTCACCGCCTTCTCACCCCGCTCCGACCTGAGGTGACGGCTGGGGGCCCACCCGGCATCCGCGCAGCGCACGGTCATCCGCTACGGGTAGTTTGGGGCGACCGATAGGACTTCAGGAGGGTTGGCCGTGGCTGCTGATCTGTCGCAGATCGTGAAGGCGTACGACGTACGCGGAGTGGTCCCGGAGCAGTGGGACGAGCCCCTGGCCGAGCTCTTCGGCGCGGCCTTCGTCCGGGTGACCGAGGCGGACGCGATCGTCGTGGGCCACGACATGCGACCGTCGTCCCCCGGCCTGACCCGGGCCTTCGCGCGCGGGGCGACCGCGCAGGGAGCCGACGTGACCGAGATCGGCCTGTGCTCGACGGACCAGCTGTACTACGCGTCGGGCGCCCTCGGCCTCCCGGGCGCAATGTTCACGGCCTCCCACAACCCGGCCCAGTACAACGGCATCAAGATGTGCCGGGCGGGTGCGGCGCCGGTGGGCCAGGACACAGGCCTGTCGCAGATCCGCGAACTGGCGCAGGAATGGCTGGAGTCGGGCGCCCCGGAACCGACCGCGACACCGGGAACGATCACACAACGCGACACGTTGTCGGACTACGCGGCCCACCTCCGCTCCCTCGTGGACCTGACCTCCATCCGCCCCCTGAAGGTCGTCGTCGACGCGGGCAACGGCATGGGCGGCCACACGGTCCCCACGGTCTTCGCCGGCCTGCCCCTGACCCTCGTCCCGATGTACTTCGAACTCGACGGCACCTTCCCGAACCACGAGGCCAACCCGCTGGACCCGGCGAACCTGGTGGACCTGCAGAAGCGGGTCCGCGAGGAATCCGCCGACCTGGGCATCGCCTTCGACGGCGACGCGGACCGCTGCTTCGTGGTCGACGAGCACGGCGACCCGGTGTCCCCGTCCGCGATCACCGCCTTGGTGGCGCGCCGCGAACTGGCCCGTAACGGCGGCAAGGGCGTGATCATCCACAACCTGATCACCTCCTGGTCGGTCCCGGAGGTCGTGAAGGAGAACGGCGGCACCCCGGTGCGCACCCGAGTCGGCCACTCCTTCATCAAGGCGGAAATGGCGGCCACGGGCGCGATCTTCGGTGGCGAACACTCGGCCCACTACTACTTCAAGGACTTCTGGAACGCCGACACGGGCATGCTGGCAGCCCTGCACGTCCTCGCGGCCCTGGGCGGTCAGGAGGGCCCCCTCTCCGCCCTCACCGCCGAGTACGACCGTTATGTCGGCTCCGGCGAGATCAACTCCACGGTCGCCGACCAGGCGGACCGGGTCGCGGCGATCAGGGCGACGTACGGCCCCCGCGAGGACACCACCCTGGACGAACTCGACGGCCTCACCGTCACCTCCACCGACTGGTGGTTCAACGTCCGCCCGTCCAACACAGAGCCCCTGCTGCGCCTGAACACCGAGGCCAGGGACGAGGCGACGATGACGAAGGTACGGGACGAGGTGCTGGCGATCATCCGGGGCTGAGGGGGCTGGGGGGCGGCGGTGCCTTCTCGATGCCGGTCCCTGCATTTCAGCCCGTCCGGTGTTTGAGGACGAGGCCGTTCAGGCCGAAGCGGGGGTCTGGGGGCGACAGCCCCCGGCACCGGGGTCGAAGGGGTGGCAGCCCCTGGGGAGGGGACGGGTAGGGGCGGAGGGGGCGAAACCCTCCGACGGTCACTCCCACCCGGCCCAACCCCCCGCACCCCGCCCCCCACGGCGGTACGCTGACCAGGCACATCCGCACACGCACACGCACGCGTACCCGCCCCGAAGGGACACCCCATGCCGCTCGAAGCCGGCCTCCTGGAGATCCTCGCCTGCCCGGCCTGCCACGCCCCCCTCAAGGAGCAGGACACCGAGCTGATCTGCACCGGCCAGGACTGCGGCCTGGCGTACCCGGTCCGTGACGGCATCCCCGTCCTCCTCGTCGACGAGGCCCGCCGCCCCGCGTAACGACAAGGCGCAGACCCTCGTAGCGCAGGCCGCGCCGCTCCTCGTCACGAAGACCGCACAGCTCCTCGTGGCGAAGCCCGCGCCGCCCTCCGCCACGGAGGCCCCACCGCCCCACCGGCCCCCGCCAGGGCCGCCCCGCCCCACTCCGCCGCACGCACCCCCAAGCCCGCCGCCCATCAAGGACCGGCGATCGGAGGCTGCCGCCCCATGCTCGACGAATCGCTGCTCGACACCCCCGAGGCCCTCTCGGAGGCCGACCACCGAGGCCTGCTGCGCGGCGCCGCCGAGGCAGGCGCCCGCGTCCGCACCGCCGCCCGGCACGCAGCCGAGGCCGGCGTCAACGACCTCAAGCCCGACGGCCGCCCCCGGGCCGTCCTCATCGCGGGCCCCGGCGCCGCCGCCATCTGCGCCGCCGACCTCCTCGGCACCCTCGCCGGCCCCGGCAGCCCCGTCATCCGCCTCGCCCCCACCGGAGTCGCCCCCGCCGCCGGCGCCCTGCGCTGGGAGCTCCCGGGCTGGGCCGGCTCGGTCGACCTGCTCCTGATCACCACCCCCGACGGCACCGAACCGGGCCTGTCCCTGCTCGCCGACGCGGCCTACCGCCGAGGGTGCACGGTCGTCGCGGTCGCCCCCGCCCGCACGCCTCTCACGGAGGCCGTCCAAGGCGCCCACGGCCTCTTCGTACCGATGGCGACGGCCCCATACGAGCAGGACGAGGAGCAGCTCGCCGCGTCCGCCCCCGGGGTCCTGTGGGCGCTGCTCACGCCCCTCCTCGCGCTCCTGGACCGCACCGGCCTGCTCTCCGCCCCGCCGGACGCCATCGAGAAGGTCGCCGACCGCCTGGACCACATCGCCGAGCGCTGCGGCCCTGTCATCGCGACCTACAGCAACCCCGCCAAGACGCTCGCCGCCGAACTCGCCGACGCGCTGCCCGTCGTCTGGACCGAGGGCACTTCGGCGGGCCCCGCGGGCCGCCGTTTCGCCGCTGCCCTCGCCGAACTGGCCGGCCGCCCCGCCGTCGTCGCCGAGCTCCCCGAGGCGCTCGCCGCGCACAGCGCCCTGCTCGCCGGCCCGCTCGCCGCCAGCGCCGACCCGGACGACTTCTTCCGCGACCGCGTGGAGGAGGCGCCCGCACTGCACGCGCGCGTGGTGCTCCTGCGCGACCGCCCGATCGGCGGCCTCACCGCCGCGCCGGCCGCCCGTGACCTGGCCCTCAGCCATGACACGCCGATCAGCGAACTCGAGCCGGAAGAGGGCGGCGAACTGGAGACCCTCGCCGAACTGATCGCCATCACGGATTTCGCCGCCGTTTACCTGGCGCTTGCCTCGGGGGCCTGATCTTGACGCCGACGCCCTGAGCGCCGTCACACGCACGTACCGAGAACCGGCAGAGAGAACCCCATGGACCGCCTCGACAACACCATCCGCCCCTACGCCTGGGGATCCACCACCGCCATCCCCGAACTCCTCGGTGTGGCACCGAGCGGCGAACCCCAGGCGGAGATGTGGATGGGCGCCCACCCGGGCGCACCCTCGCGCACCGGACGCGGCACGCTCGTCGAGGTCATCGACGCCGACCCGGAGCGGGAGCTCGGCCCGGCGGCCGTGGCGAAGTTCGGCCCCCGCTTGCCCTTCCTCCTCAAGATCCTCGCTGCCGGCGCCCCGCTCTCTCTCCAGGTGCACCCCAACCTCGCCCAGGCGAAGGAGGGTTACGACGACGAGGAGCGCCGCGGCATCCCCGTGGACGCCCCGCACCGCAACTACAAGGACGCCAACCACAAGCCCGAACTGATCTGCGCGCTCACCGAGTTCGACGGCCTGTGCGGTTTCCGCGACCCCCTCCAGGCGGCCGACCTGCTGGACGGCCTGGGCGTCGACTCCCTCAAGCCGTACGTCGACCTGCTGCACGCCCACCCCGAGGACGCCGCCCTGCGCGAGGTCCTCACGGCGATCCTCAGCGCCGACCCCGAGGAGATGCGCCACACGGTCACCGAGGCCGCCTCCGCCTGCACCCGCCTGGGCGGCGCGTACGAGCCCTACGCGGACATCGCGCACCACTACCCGGGCGACCCGGGCGTCATCGCCGCCATGCTGCTCAACCACGTCCGCCTGCAGCCCGGCGAGGCCCTGTTCCTCGGTGCCGGCATCCCGCACGCGTACCTGAACGGCCTCGGTGTCGAGATCATGGCCAACTCCGACAACGTCCTGCGCTGCGGCCTGACCCCCAAGCACGTCGACGTCCCCGAACTCCTGCGCATCGTCCGCTTCGAGGCGAGCGACCCGGGCGTGCTGCGCCCCGAGGCCTCTCCTGACGGCGAGGAGGTCTACGACACCCCGATCGACGAGTTCCAGCTGTCGCGGTACGTCCTCCCGGAGGGCACGCAGGTCCACGACCTCACCCTGCCGACCCCGCAGATCCTGCTCTGCACGGCCGGTTCGGTCCGTGTCGGCGAGCACGAACTGGCGCCCGGCCAGTCGGTGTTCGTCCCCGCGGGCGAGAAAGCGGACGTGTCCGGCGCGGGCACGGTCTTCCGGGCCACGGTGATCGCGTGACCGTGATCACACGGCACCGGATTCCTGCGATCGTATGACCGGGGTTGTGGATACCTGACGCGCCGTTGCCAGACGGGGCTGCAAGAATGGCCCACCGGCAAAGGACGGGCAAAGCGGCGGGCGAGGGCCGGCCGTCGCAGACGTACGAAGGCGAAGGGACAACGCGGACACATGAGCGCGTCAGGCGGCACCAGGGCGATCGTGGCGGCACTCGGCGCCAACCTCGCGATCGCGGCATCGAAGTTCGTGGCGTTCGCGTTCAGCGGCTCTTCGTCGATGCTCGCCGAGGGTGTGCACTCGCTCGCGGACTCCGGCAACCAGGCCCTGCTCCTGATCGGCGGCAAGAAGGCCCAGCGCGAGGCGACCCCGCAACACCCCTTCGGCTACGGCCGGGAGCGCTACATCTACGCCTTCCTGGTCTCCATCGTCCTGTTCTCGGTCGGCGGCATGTTCGCCATCTACGAGGGCTACGAGAAAATCCGCCACCCGCACGAACTGGAGCACTGGTACTGGCCGGTGGGTGTCCTGATCTTCGCGATCATCGCCGAGGGCTTCTCCTTCAAGACGGCCATCAAGGAGTCGAACGAGCTGCGCGGCAAGCTCTCCTGGTCGCAGTTCATCCGCCGGGCCAAGGCGCCCGAGCTGCCCGTCGTCCTGCTGGAGGACTTCGGCGCCCTGATCGGTCTGGTCCTCGCCCTCGGCGGCGTCGGCCTGGCACTGCTCACCGGCGACGGCGTCTGGGACGGCATCGGCACGGTCTGCATCGGCATCCTGCTCGTCCTGATCGCCCTCGTCCTGGCCGCCGAGACCAAGTCGCTCCTCCTGGGCGAGGCCGCGGGGGTCGAGGAGGTCAAGAAGATCGAGGCCGCCGTCGTCGACGGCGACACCGTCACCGGCATCATCCACATGCGCACGCTCCACCTCGGCCCCGAGGAGCTGCTGATCGCCGCCAAGATCGCCGTCCAGCACGACGACACGGCCGCCGAGGTCGCCTCCGCCATCAACGCCGCCGAGGCCCGCATCCGCGCCGCCGTCCCCATCGCGCGCGTGATCTACCTCGAACCGGACATCTACAGCGAGGTGGAGGCCGCCAAGGGTCCGGACCGCGAGGCGACGCCGGGCGGCCCGGCACCGCATCCCGCCGGGCACTGAGCGGCACGGCCCTCAGCCCTGGGCCGACTCCATGGACCAGGGCGCCGACGGCGCCGTGTCCTGTTTGTCGCTGTCCCCGCCCCTGACGGCGCCCCCTCCCAACGCCGTGATCGGCGCGATCTGTTCGGAGCCGGACTGGGGCGGTCGGGTCGGCCGGTGTAGCTTGGGGTGGAGCCAGACGTCGCTGCTGATGGCGGTCGGGCGGTCCCACTGCGGACCGACCGAGGGAGAGAGGGCCTCCGACGGACTGCGCTGCGCGTACGCGGGCATGCCTGTGTCCTCTTTTCGGGCACCCCTGTGTCCGCCGCCGCGCAGACCAGCCGTACCCACCTCGCCCCAACCCCGAGGAGCAGCTCGCAATGACGACTGTCGAAAACCGACAGGACTTCAAGGTCGCCGACCTCTCCCTGGCCGACTTCGGCCGCAAGGAGATCACCCTCGCCGAGCACGAGATGCCCGGCCTGATGGCGATCCGCAAGGAGTACGCCGAGACCCAGCCGCTGGCCGGCGCCCGAGTCACCGGCTCCCTGCACATGACCGTGCAGACCGCCGTCCTCATCGAGACCCTGGTCGCCCTGGGCGCCGAGGTCCGCTGGGCGTCCTGCAACATCTTCTCCACCCAGGACCACGCGGCCGCCGCCATCGCCGTCGGCCCGAACGGCACCGTGGACAACCCCCAGGGCGTCCCGGTCTTCGCCTGGAAGGGCGAGACCCTGGAGGAGTACTGGTGGTGCACGGAGCAGGCGCTGACCTGGCCGAACACCCCCACCGGCGGCCCGAACATGATCCTCGACGACGGCGGTGACGCCACCCTCCTCGTCCACAAGGGCGTCGAGTACGAGAAGGACGGCAAGGTCCCCTCCGTCGACACCGCCGAGTCCGACGAGCACCGCGTCGTCCTCGAACTCCTGCACCGCACCATCACGGACGGCTCGCAGAAGTGGACCCAGCTGGCCTCCGAGATCCGCGGCGTGACCGAGGAGACCACGACCGGCGTCCACCGCCTGTACGAGATGCAGCGCGACGGCGTCCTCCTGTTCCCGGCGATCAACGTCAACGACGCCGTCACCAAGTCGAAGTTCGACAACAAGTACGGCTGCCGCCACTCCCTGATCGACGGCATCAACCGCGCCACCGACGTCCTCATCGGCGGCAAGACCGCGGTCGTCTGCGGCTACGGCGACGTGGGCAAGGGCTGCGCGGAGTCCCTGCGCGGTCAGGGCGCCCGCGTCATCGTCACCGAGATCGACCCGATCTGCGCCCTGCAGGCGGCGATGGACGGCTACCAGGTCACGACCCTCGACGAGGTCATCGACAAGGCCGACATCTTCGTCACCACGACCGGCAACAAGGACATCATCATGGCCTCGGACATGGCCAAGATGAAGCACCAGGCGATCGTCGGCAACATCGGCCACTTCGACAACGAGATCGACATGGCCGGCCTCGCCAAGATCCCCGGCATCGTCAAGGACGAGGTCAAGCCGCAGGTCCACACCTGGACCTTCCCCGACGGCAAGGTCCTCATCGTCCTGTCCGAAGGCCGCCTGCTGAACCTGGGCAACGCCACCGGTCACCCGTCGTTCGTGATGTCCAACTCCTTCGCGGACCAGACCCTGGCCCAGATCGAGTTGTTCACCAAGCCCGACGAGTACCCGACCGGCGTCTACACGCTGCCCAAGCACCTCGACGAGAAGGTCGCCCGCCTCCACCTGGACGCGCTCGGCGTGAAGCTGACCACGCTGCGCCCGGAGCAGGCGGCGTACATCGGTGTCGAGGTCGAGGGCCCGTACAAGTCGGACCACTACCGCTACTGACGCCACCGAGCGGCTCGACGCAGCCGGTGGGCAGCGCGTCGGTGCGCTGACGCGCTCACCGCCGGCAGTACCTCCGAGGCAGGCCCCCGCACCCCCGTGCCGGGGGCCTGCCCCTTCGGCCTCGCGGTCCCTTGGCCGTACCAGCCGTCAAGATCCAGGACACCCATGCCCCGCGGCCGTTATTCGCTCCATGATCCGCACGATCACACTCCCCTCGCACAAGAGCACTTCCACTGCGCCCCCGGCCCCTCCGGCTGGCGCTATGTCTCGCAGCTGACCGCCCCCTCGGGCGAGCCCTGCGGCTCCGTCGACCTCACCCTCGACGACCTCGGCCGCCCCATCCGCCTCGAACTCCACGCCGCCGACTGGCAGGTCCGCGGCGCCGCCCTCGACGGCGTCACCTGGGTCCGTACCGACCCCACCGGAACTCAGGCCACCGAAGGCAACGTGCGCGCCCACGCCTTCACCGGCACATCCCCCGCGTTCCTCGTCGCCACCACCCGTCTCCTGCGCCTCACCCCTTCCGCCTCGGCAACCCGCGTACGCCTCGTCAGCTTCACGGACCCCGTCCTCGCCCCGCGCACCGTGGACCAGTCCTGGACCTTGCTGAACAGAGAAACACACGCCACTGACAACGGCCCCCTGACCGTGGACGAATACCAGGTCACAGCCCTGGACACGGGCGAACAGCACGCCGTGCACATCGCCGGAGACGTGGTCCTCGCAGCGCCCGGCATCGAGCTGGAAGACCTCGAGTCGCCGCCGTCGGCCTTCACCTGACCGAGGCGGCGGGGGAACGACGGGCTAGGCCGGCGGTACGAACCCGGTCGTCTCGGAGGCGGGCCGCTCGGCGGGCGGCGCATCCGCCGGCGCCGTGGGCCGGATCTCGTTCGGAGGACGGGTCTCGTACGGAGAGGGCGCCGGTGCCTCGGGCCGGCCTTCGACAGGGGCCGGCTGCCTGGCAGTCCCCGCGCCAGGAACGAAAGGCGGCTGGACCGTCGCCGGGGAAGGAGCCGCCATCGGACCGTTCGGGAAGGCGCGCCGTACCTCCCTGGCCTGCCGCTCCTGCACCACCGCCGCCAGATAGGCCGCCGGCGGCACACCCTGTGGCACCGGCGCGCCCGTACGAGCGGCGACGTCGGACGCGAGCCGTTGCGCCATCGCCCAGCCGACCTGCGGGTCGAGCTGCTGCATCCGCGTCAGGTACTGCCGCACGGCCAGCCACAACCCGTCGGGAACGGCGGACAGATCGAGCTCCGAGAACCGTCCCGCCAGCCAGGGCGGCGGCGGAGGCATGAAGCCGGTCCGTGCGACAGGTATCCGTTCCCGTACGACGAGAGTCCCGGCGAAAACGTCCCCGAGCCGACGCCCACGAGCCGACACGAGCGACGCGATGCAGGCGATGACGCCGAACGTCAGCAGGATCTCGAAGACACCGATCCCACCCCGGACCAGCGCATGGCGGAACCGGATCGGCCCGCCGTCGTCCCGCACCACCCGCAGCCCACACGCCACCTTCCCGAGCGACCTCCCATGGCTGAGCGTCTCGACCGCGACCGGCGCCCCCACCAACACCAGGACGAAGGCCGCGATCGACACCGCGAGCCGCGCCGCGTCGTCCAACGAGGCCGTGGCGGCGACCAGCGCAATGGTCACGACGGTGTAGACGGCGACAGCCGCCACAAGATCGAGCAACACCGCAAGCGCCCTGCTGGGCAGCCTCGCAGGGCGCAACTCCAGCGCCACCGCCTCGCCCGTCACCAGCTCACTCACGCCCGCCGCCCTTCCCCTGGCCTGCCCTCTTGTCGGCCAGTCTGCCAAGCTGAGGGCGCATCGCGCCGCAGTACGACAAGCTGACATCCACGACAGGTCGCCGACGAACAGCCGAGGAGCAGGCAGACCGATGGACCTCGACGTCTTCGTCACCACCCACCGGGCCGAGTGGGACCGCCTCGACGCACTGCTCGGACGCCGTCGTCTCACTGGTGCCGAGGCCGACGAACTCGTCGCGCTCTACCAGCGCACAGCCACCCATCTCTCCCTCATCCAGTCCAGTGCGCCCGACCCCCAGCTGACCGGACGGCTCAGCCAACTCGTGGCACGCGCGCGTAGCGCGGTGACGGGCACCCGGCGCGCCTCCTGGAGGGACGTCATACGCTTCCTCGCGTACGGCTTCCCGTCCGCGGTCTACAGATCGCGTCGCTGGTGGGTGCCCACGGCACTCCTGTCCGTTCTCGTCGGCGCCCTCCTGGGCTGGTGGATCGGCACCCACCCGGACGTGCAGGCGAGCATCGCCGCCCCCAACGAACTACGGGAGCTCACTCGCCCCGGGGGCCAGTACGAGACGTACTACTCGAGCCACCCCGCGGCCTCCTTCGCCGCCCAGGTCTGGACGAACAACGCCTGGGCCGCCGCCCAGTGCCTCATCCTGGGCGTCTTCCTCGGCCTGCCGGTCCTCTGGATCCTCTTCCAGAACATGCTCAACCTCGGGGTGGGCTTCGGCCTGATGTCCTCGGCCGGCCGACTCGACACCTTCCTCGGCCTCGTCCTCCCGCACGGCTTGCTCGAGCTGACCGCGGTCTTCGTCGCCGCCGGCACCGGGCTCCGTCTCGGCTGGACCGTCATCGATCCGGGCCCGCGGTCTCGCCGCACGGCTCTCGCCGAGGAGGGCCGCGCCGCCATCGGCATGGCGATCGGCCTTGCCCTGGTCCTCTTCGTCTCCGGTGCCATCGAAGGCTTCGTCACCCCCTCAGGCCTGCCCACCTGGGCCCGCATCGGCATCGGCATCGCCGCTGAGCTCGCCTTCCTCGCCTACGTCTTCGTCCTCGGCGGCCGGGCGGCCCGCGCCGGCGAGACGGGCGACGTCGAGGCGGCTGAGCGCAGTGCCACGGTGCCCACGGCCGCCTGATGTGCAGGCACGCCTGCTGAGCTGTTAGTCTCTTCTTCGCCCCGCAGGAGCCGTTGACGCGGACCTACAGGGGAGGTAGATTTGAACAGTTGCCTGGAACCGGGTTCAGCCCGTTCGGCAGCAGTGATCATCTGTCTGCTTCTCGGAACATCGATACATCGATTTCGAAGAAGCCACTCCCGATGAATCGGAAATGAGTGGCCGGTCAGTCCGGCTCGAACCTTCTGATAAAGTCGGAGCCGCCGGAAAGGGAAACGCGAAAGCGGGAACCTGGAAAGCGCCGAGGAAATCGGATCGGAAAAGGATCTGATAGAGTCGGAAACGCAAGACCGAAGGGAAGCGCCCGGAGGAAAGCCCGAGAGGGTGAGTACGAAGGAAGCGTCCGTTCCTTGAGAACTCAACAGCGTGCCAAAAATCAACGCCAGATTAGTTGATACCCCGTCTCCGGCCGTTCGGTCGGGGCGTGG